>JAHFAB010000137.1 GCA_023250795.1 Bacteriovoracaceae bacterium | reverse complement strand
GTAAAACGGCCTTTTGTTCATGAGAAAGATCTGTCTTTGCATTTCCCAGTGAGAGTGTTCTGCCCCCTCCTTCTACTGTATTGTACAAATACTGATAGGGGAGCTCATCTCCTTGCACGACTTTGATGACGGATTGAGGTGATATATTGAGATAGACGTTTCTAAAATCTGCGCGATTTGTCGGATTCGTAGTGACCAAGACGCCACCCATAGTGGACTTAATTTCCTCTTGGATCACCACTCCCATATAGCTTTCGTCTAGTGAAATGCCCATCTCTTGTCTCAATCGCACGCTTCTCGGGCTTAAGAGCGAGGCCCAGACCTGTTTGATGCTGTCAAAAAGTTTTTCAGACGAAGTGACGTGATTGATGGATTCGTAAATTCCTGCTGCTGAAAAATTTTCTAGATCTTCTGCGTTAGATGAACTGCGTACGACAAAACTCGAAACTCCACTGAGTTCGTGTGTGATTTCTGCGTCAATTCGATTGCGCAAATGATCTGGGATTCGGGTCGCTCGGATCATTTGTTGGACGTGTATGCAAAGGGCATCGACTTGCCGTGCATTCAGTTCTAGTGCCATCTTGAGTTTACCCAAAGATTGTTGAATTTTAGGAGAAGATTCTAAAAACTCTTGTTGAATGGAAAATGGTAGCGCAATTCCTCTTGGGATTTGAACAAGTGCCTGTAAAAATTCATGAGAGAGTTTTGTGAGAGCCGTCATGTGAGTTGAGGGAGAGGTTCCAACTGTATTTGAGCCTAAGAGCTGAGTGAGATAGGGGAGTAGGTTTGCACGAGGTGGTCTTTTGACTTTATAAAACCCAATTAACCTCTCTGATCCTTTTTCTAAAACATGTCTGAGTTCCCCCAAATTGGCTGCTTTGGTTCCATATTTGTACCGATCACTCATTCGCAGGCGATCCAGTGAAAGGATGGGAGTGTGAGTGGTTTGAGGTTCTTCTATTTTTATTCTCTGTAAACTCCAAGCGGGTCTCTGGTTGGCTTCGGTGGGGCGTTCTGTTCTATTCAGACCCACTCCAGATGAATCTCTTTGGACTGAGTATTGGACCCACTGGTTATTCAGGTCTTGAGACTTGATTTTTTCAAAAATTCCTATTTGAATTGCATTCGGGATTTGCCATCCTGAGGCTAGAACGTTGGTGTGAGAAAGAGGTGTGGTTTGTTCAGCATTGATAATCCCCGAGACTCGCGGAATATCGTCTGGCACACGGTGCATGACAATAATGTCATACCACTCAAGGGTGGAGCGATTTTCAGTGTATTCTTTTTGACTTTCGAATGCGCGGATCCGCCCTTTGGTTGTGCCAGTATTGAGAGCTACGTATTCAGCGGCAGAAAAAAGTTCGTGGGAGAGAATTCTGGGCAGTTCGGCGGGATCGATTTCATTTAACAAAATTTCTTGTAAGTGGTGAGCCGGTTTAAAAAGAATGGGGATCGAAGGCTCCACATGATCTTTTACAAAACGGTAGAAAAACTGGATCATTGGGGCCGTCATTGCGTCTACTTCGACAGTTTCTAAGGAAAAAAACCGCCGCTCTTCCCTTTTGTGCAGAGCTAAAATGCCCAGGTAAAATCTCCGATTCGGATCCACATAGACACTGTGGTTAAACGAGTCGATCTCTCTTTCCAGTTGTGAGTTGGGGATGCCGAGTAAGTTCTCGGCAATATAATTTGCATGGAACGGGTAGAGTTGATTGTTGATAAAGTGGATTGTTTGATTCGGCTTATCGATCACGAATTTGATATAGGGATAACCCGAGAGATTCCCAGAGAGCTGAGAAAAAGCGAGAAGTGTCAGTCGTTCACCCACCAATGCTTTTGGAACGGCCTCAATGGGCTGTGTAACAGAACGTTTGTGCAATTCCCTTGATATTTCAAGCGCTAAACTAGTCATAATGTAACCCCCTCAGACCCAATGCGGGTGTCATAGCTGAAGGGTTGCGGAGTGTCAAATGGGGAATTGCTGGGATGTGCTGTCAATAGATTTTCTCTTCTTTTTTCATGAGGTTTTGTCGAAACAGTGAGGAATGGGGACTTTAGTATAATGCGATGCATTATTTTATTTATTCTATTACAGCCGCAAACAGTCTTTGCTGCAGAAGGGACTGCAGATCATGCTAGTTCGGCTAGTTCGGGTTGCATTGAACAAGTCACTGGCTCATTGGCAACTCGAGGATGGTCTAAGGAAAAAGTAGTCTATTTACTTAAAACAATAGAATCAAAGGATACAATAGAATTTAATTCGCTCAGTATTCGCAGTTTAACGGCTGACGAATTTCATGAGTTGACCGGGGTTTGGATGTTGAATAAAAAACCGGGACAAGCTCTCTATCATGCCGCTTGGCGGATATTTGGATCTTGGGAGGCAGCTTTGAGGGCTGCGAAAATTACTACTAAGGGGAGAGATCAATTTGAACTGAGAAGCGACGGTCTGAAAAAAAAACAAAGCAAAGAGTTAGTTGATGGTTCTCAATCAGGAAAAGTACAGTGGACTGAAGATAAAATTACCGCAACGATTCAGGTACTTTATCAATATAAAGATAAAATCAAGTTAAACGCGGAAGATTTTGTAAAATATTCTAAAGATGATTTATTCAAAATGACAGATGGAAAAATACCCTATCAGGCTTCTGGGGCAGCTTTTTATAGGGCAGCATTGAGAATTTTTACCCTTTGGCCAAACGCGTTTAAGGAATCCAATATTGACCCACAGACTCTAGGTATTTTTGTAAGAAAATCCATGTACAATCGAAAACAAATTTTGGAGATTACCCAAAAACTTTATCGAGCCAAAATCCCAGTGGATCAAAAAAGTCTTTGGAAAGATCAGTCTTCTCAAACAAAAGAAATCGTCGCAGCAGTCTTGGGCCGAGACCTTGCTTTGGAAAAAACAGTAGGGAATGCGCTAATAAGGGGTTCCAAATCTTATTTTACCCATTGGGATGAAGTCCTTGCTGAGCTTGACATTGATCCTCACAGGGCGTCTGGTTTTGATCCAGACTCATTATCAAAAGAAACGGTTTTGGTGGTGGTTGAAATCATTCAAAAAGATAAAGTAAAAATGAAAGACATTTTAAAATTAAACTCAAAAGAGATGACAGAGTTCACTCATGGAAAAACAAAAGGAACCTCTGGTTTGCAATTTAGTCATGCGATTCAGTATTATTTCAAAAATTGGAATCAGGCTGTTTCATTGCTCAGAAAAGAATATAGGTTTTGGAAGCCTGAAAAATTTTTAGAATTAATTCGTAAGCTATATGAAAAGGGAATCCCAATGAATCGGGGGTACTTATGGGAAAACAATACTTCTCAGCTGGGGGGTATTGTTCAAAATATTTTAGGAGAATCAAGAACAGGTCAGGCTATTATAAGGAGAGGTGTCAAACTTTACGGTTCCTGGGATGAGACATTGATTCATGCAGGGTTAGATCCAAAACAGATTAGAAAGAAATTTTGGAAGGGATATGGTCTATCCGTTGCGGAGTATCAGAAAGAAGTAATACAAGAGCAAGGAGGGGGAAAGACCATAATAAGTGTGAAAAAAATATTGGGTATACAAAAATATGATTCAGGAGAAGAAGTAAATAGAGGTGAATTGTTTGAGATAGTTGAAGATATTGGTGGTAAACTTCCCAGGGAAGATAGAGAAATTTTTAAGGAAATGGTAGATGTTATCATAGAGGGAACTAAAGGGGGGGCTGAAGGCGCAGACGTTCAAATGCTGAGCCAGAAACTTTCTGAAAGATTAGGTGTTTCTATTGGAGTAGAAAAAGTACAGGAATTTTTGAACTTTTTATCAGAAGATCACAGGCTGAGAGGATTTAGGTAGGATGTTAAATAATTTATATGTAAAAATGGAGCTGATCGGGATCGAACCGACGACCTCCACAATGCCATTGTGGCGCTCTACCAGTTGAGCTACAGCCCCTTACTTATTGAGTACTATCCCTTCTAACAAAATATTAGAGTTTTACAATCGATTTCGATAGATCAAACGGATTTCTCTACCACTTCTTTGATTCTTTCCCAGGGAAAGGCAGTAATGTTAGAGGTAATTTTGTAGGGTCGTGGAGTACGACAGATGATAAAAGCTTCTTGGGTTGAGTCAGGGTATTCTTTCAGAAAAGTCATGAGGTGTTTTACATCGGATAAAGTCGGGGACTCAGACCATTTGACCTCAATGGGGGTGAGTTTATTATTATGATTGAGTATCCAATCTATTTCAGGTCCACCTGGATCTCTCCAGAACTGGAGTTGGATAGATTTTGAAAAAACCCGAGTATATCTCAAAAGCTCGAGTCCTACATATTGTTCAAAAATTTCTCCATACCGTGGAGTGTTGAGTTTTGAACCTTCATGAGAACAAACTCTTCTTACACCTAAGTCAAAGATTAGATACCGAGAGGATTTTGTCAGTTTTTTCCGAGTTGTACTTGTGGTGTATGGATCGATCCTTTCTGCAATCAAACAATCCTCTAGAATTTCATAGTAAGAAGAAATAGTTGTGTGACTAATTCCGATCTCTTGAGAAAGTTTTCTGAAATTTTGTATTTTCCCGGATTCAATACAGGCAAACTCTAAAAATCTGGAAAAATTTCCTACGCTTCTGACTAAAGCTTCTTGACGAATTTCTTCTTCTAAATAAGTTTCAACATAAGATTGAAGATCGATTTCTTTATCCGATTTTAAACGAGTTTTACAAATACCAGGCAAGCTTCCAAAAATGATTTTTTCCAAAAGATCACCAGCTGGATATTCTGCGTGTGTAAAGGGATCTAAATGTAAAGAGACAACTCTGCCAGGAAGTAAGTTTATATTAGAGTTTCGTTTCAGTTTTCTTGCAGAGGAACCGCACAAGATAAACTGTGCGATTTCTTTGTCAATGAGTTCTTGAACAATATCTAAAAGAGCTGGAACTTTTTGAATTTCATCTAAAACTACAAGAAAATTTTGTTTTTTGGTAGTTGCCTTCTCTTGCTTGAGTTGTTTGATTTCTCCAGAGAGCAGGTCTGGGTTTTTTTCATATCGTTGACGTGTTTTTGGGCTTAAAAATGAAAGAGTGAAGTCCGCATGAAACTGATTGAGTAAGGTTGTTTTTCCTGTCTGTCTGGGACCTAAAAGTAAAATACTTTTATTTCTGTTAAGGTGATGGGTGAGCTCTGACTCTAGTAGTCTCTTTGTATATTCCACAGTAGGCACCTCTCAGGGTTGTTTAGGTGTTCAGAATTTGGAGTGTCTACGCTCCATTTTCCAGGAATTTGGAGCGTATGTCAACCAAAATCCTTAACTTAGCGCGAAACTGCGAGCCTTCAATCTATGTGAGTACTCCCCATCTTTTCTTTCATAAACTCACTCCCAAACCACTGCGTGGCTCTGTAGAGGTTGTGCTGAGTGCAAACAAGTTCGATATTCTGCTCTGAACTATCCTGGCTAACGGCATAAGGCGTTACGTGATCGAGCTGGAGTCTTCGCGTTTCTTCACATCTGTGTCCCGTCTTCTCATCCACATGCTCGCACCTGCTCTGTGCCCTGACCCAGACGGCCCGCTCTGCTTGAGCTGAACAGTGGCGACTTGGGGTTTCAGGTGGGTTTTGAACTTGGTGCTGAACTTTGTGCTGAACTTCAGCCGGCTGAAGTAAACTGTCTTCGTGGTCTGAAGTTTTTTCTAAACCCGTTTGCTCCACTTTCATCTCCTCTTTTTTCTTCTCCTGTCTTCGAGTGATTCTCTGGGCTTTCCGTATAGGATCAATTCGGTCCAACATAAAATCAGACATCATATGAAATAACTCCTGGTAGCTCGGACTTGGGTTTTGATGCGCCGTCAGGTCTTTTATCTCCTTAAATTTTTTCATCAACTCTGGATCAGCGTTGAAAAAAATACCCATCAAATCATCAGATAACTT
>JAHFAB010000136.1 GCA_023250795.1 Bacteriovoracaceae bacterium | reverse complement strand
ACGGATTTTTCAGATTAAATCTTCAGAGCACCGAGACTCCCTCTCAAAGCTTGAGCGACTCCAGACTCTCAGAGAAAAAGGAACCATTACGGAGGAAGAGTTTCAGATTCAAAAACAAAAGATTTTAAAAAATTAAAAACTGATTCCGATTCGATTTGTTCGTTCCGAAACAAGTAGACTATATTTTATTTTGAGTTCCTTGGGTAGAGCGCTTCGCTCTATCAAACGCTTCCACTGGGGCATCTCGTTTTGAAAACTTGAAAAAATATCATCTATGACTTTTTGGTTTAGTCCAAGTCTCTCCTGTGCATAGTAATAAAACAGGTCCTGCTTTGTCAGATTTCTTTTCCTCCCGCGTATCGGTAGGGCAAGTTCTTCCCTAGAGTTTGCAATGACAATGGTCGAGTTTAGAAGATCATAGGCCGGTGAGAGTTCGATTTTGTCATCTCTTACAATAATTGAAAAATTTTTTAGATGCATATCTTCATTTCCTACAAGAAAAGAAAAAAGGGTGCGTTGAAAAAGTTTGAGTTTCTCCAGTGCCGGAAATGTGCAGTATTGTTCAATGACTTGTGCGACTTTTTCCATAGTTGAAGAGTATTTTGTATCGCGAGTTGCGTGACTGAGTTGTGCGAAGTCCTCGGTGGCTACTTTCGTTTTTTGCCCTTTGCGGTCAAACCTGCGAATGAAATAAGTAAGGCTTTTGTCCTGACTTTGTATGAGCCCATGGAGGGGGACTTCAATTCCAACCGTTCCAGCCAGGTGTAGCGTGAGGTTTTCGTTCTCAGGTAGATTTTTATAGTTTTCAGTTTGGGGTTTGAAAATGTAGCGACCTCCAATCTCGACGAGTTCAAAACTAGAATTTTTGATATTTAGTTTTACACTGAGTTTGGGTTGCATCCCCTGGATGGATAGTTTTGATGAACGTGCTATTGCTTCGGAGCGCTGCTCTTCGGCACTATAAGGAAAAATGTTAATTTTTTTCAATTTTGGAGAGAGAAGTTTTAAACCTTTGATAGAGTATTGATGGCCTACTTCGAGCTCTTCGTTCGTGATGGGGCAGTAGTTCATTTGCATCTTCTTACTGTGACTGCTCCGACCATGTCGGATCCAACTGTGATCAGTTGTTTAAAGTAATCTCTTTGATCTATTTTTTCACGTCTTAAAAGGGCTTCGAGTTGTGCTCCTTCTGGCAGTAGTCCTTCAAAAAATGGAGGAAAATTTTCAAACCTATAGATTTTTTCTGTGAGAGGCATTGTAAGAGAAACAGGCGGACCCTCGTACTTATCTTTGTAAGTGAAGATAAAACTTTTTTTATCATTTTCTTCTAAAATGCCAGCTAATATTCCGTGAACCCAGACTTCAGCTTTTTCCATTAACTGTCTTTCCAGTCTGTTTTTAGAAATTTTTCTGCGATCGGGCTTTGGAGTGTGGGCGTGATATTAACAGCTTTTAGGATTTTAAGAAGCGTATCGAGTTGCACACTTTCTTTTCCTTTTTACACATCTAAAATAACTGTTTTTCCAAGTCCAGCAAGCTTCGCCAGCTCGAGTTGCGTGAGCCCTGCTTTTTTACGATGAAAACGTAAAGCAGGTCCAAGCCGATCAATGGTGATGATAGTCGGTTCCTTACCAGTCATTTTACCATTATAGCAGTAAAAAAAATAATTTAGCTAGTATAAACTGAAGACTATGTGATGAACTGTGTAATTATTACTGACTTAACAGTAAAAATAGACGTTTTATGAATAATTCACTTAAAATAACAATCTGTTTAGACTTAATTACCGCTATGACAGTAATTAAGTCTTCTATATGACCCTATTTTATTAAACACTTGTTTCACAGAATGCCTTTGGATAACTCATTAAGATGCACCCCACTCTCAGTACTTGCCAAAAACGTGCTTTTGAAACTCTAAAAGGCACAGACAATGTCTTTCTCACTGGAGCTGCGGGCTCGGGAAAGAGTTTTCTACTCCGAGAATTTCTCCATGACAAAGATCGAAAAAAATTTCCGATTTTAGCGAGTACTGGAGCTGCTGCTATTCTTGTAGGCGGCAGAACTTTTCACAGTTTTTTTGGGTTGGGCATTATGGAAGGTGGAGTGGAGAATACGATAGAGCGTGCTCTTGGAAATAAGCGTCTTGTCAAAAGACTCAAAAAAACAGATGGAGTCGTCATTGACGAGATCTCTATGATCTCAGGTCCCACGCTGCGCGCGGCTGAGGCGATTGCTCGTAAAGGCCGTGGGAGTACTCGTCCCTGGGGGGGGTTGAGAGTAATCGCAGTAGGAGATTTTGCGCAATTGCCCCCGGTCAATCCTTTTAGCTCAAAGAAGGAATGGGCGTTCCTAGAGCCGGTTTGGTATGAGAGCGAGTTCAAGCCTGTGGTACTGAACGAGATTATGAGAACACAAGATAGAAAATTTCTTGAGGTTCTCAACTTTATTCGCGAGGGAGTTGTCTGCGATCCTGTGTCAGATTTCTTGACGAGCAGAATCCAAAAAACTGTTTCACATTTTGAGGGCACAAGACTTCTTGCTAGAAAGGAAGATGTAGAACGTTACAATTTGAGCCACTTGGAAAAAATTAACTCGGCTCTCGAAACTTTCCAAACTACTTATAACGGAAAAGAGCAGGAGATAGAAAAATTTAAGAGAAACTCTCCGATAGCCGATGTCATTCAGCTCAAAAAAGGCTCCCTAGTGATGATTCGTCAAAACGATCCAGAAGGGAAGTGGGTCAATGGAAGTATGGGAAGCATAGAAAAAATAAAAGACGATCGGCTTTCTATCAAACTTTCAAACGGCAGACACGTCGAAATTGAGAAAGCCGTGTTTACTTTACTTGATGCAGAAGGCACTCCAGTGGTCACTGCGACAAATTTTCCAGTGGCTCTCGCATGGGCTTTTACAATCCACAAAGCGCAAGGGACTACGCTTGATCAGGCTTGGATCGATTTGCGTAGACTTTGGGAGCCGGGACAGGCCTATGTGGCTTTGAGTCGGGTGAAAGCGTCTTCTGGGCTTTTTGTGGAGGGTTGGGATTTGCAGTCGATTTCAGCTGACCCTGAGGTGAAGAGGTTTCATAGTTCGCTGATTAGCGAAGCCTCAAACTAAAAAGGCCGCCCTCTTTTTATGGATTGCATTCCATTTTGGTCCGTACTATTATGGAATAGAGTCCATTATGGAACACTTTGAAAGATCCATACAAAACGCGGTGTTGCAAGACCTCAAGAAAAAGATGGTGTTGTTATCGGGACCCAGACAAGTCGGAAAAACAGTTTTTGCACAAAATCTTTCTCGTCAGTTCCAGTATCTCAATTTCGACTCATTGGATGATCGGGCGATTTTGCTAGCTCGTTCCTGGGACCGCGTGCAGCCTCTGATTATTTTTGACGAAATCCACAAGATGAAAAACTGGAAGTCCTGGCTTAAGGGTATCTACGATAAGGAGAAGGAGAAAAACAAGTTTCTAGTGACTGGCAGTGCCAGGCTAGATCTGGCAAAAAAAGTGGGTGACTCGCTTGCTGGGCGATTTTACGCACACCGTCTTCACCCATTAGATATCAAGGAGCTTCGTAACTCCATGGCACCAGAGGAGGCATTAAGTGCTTTGCTTCGGTTCTCTGGTTTTCCAGAGCCATTTTTTTCTCAAAGTGAAGATACTTACCGCCGGTGGCGACTGACTCATTTGGATATTATTCTAAGACAAGACCTGATTAGTTTAGAAAGCGTGCGGGATATCTCTGGCATTGAGACACTCGTCATGTTGATGCAATCGAGTGCAGGCAAGCAGATTGCCTATGCAAACCTTGCTCAAGATTTGGAGCGTGATCCCAAGACGGTTAAGTCCTGGTTGCAATTGTTGGAAAATTTATTTGTCATGTTTAAGGTGATCCCCTTTAGCAAGAACATTACTAAATCCTTATTAAAGGAGCCAAAGTTCTATTTCTATGATCTTGGGCGTGTTACCAGTGGCGAAGGCGAAAAATTAGAGAATTTAGTAGCGCTTGCGCTTAAGAAAGAGCTTGATCGTGTACAAGATCAGACAGGTCGTAAAGGAAATCTGTATTACCTCCAAAACAAGGAGCGAAAGGAAATCGATTTTCTTGTTCTGATAGAAGGCCTAAAGCCCCTGATGGTAGAAGTGAAGACTTCTGATAGTGCACGCTCCAAGGGATTTAGTTATTTTTATGGGTTTTTCAAGAATGTGCGTGGTGTTCAGTTGGTAAAGAATTTGAGCCAGGATCAAGAACGAACATTTGATGACGGTGTTGAGATCCGTGCTTTGGCGCCGTGGCTTGCGTCCATGGATCTATCTAATAATAACAAATAGTTACATCAAACCCAAAAATCCATTTGACTTTTTGTAACAAATGGGTAAACTGAGTTTATGAGAAGTGCAGCAAAGAAGCAAAAAAAAATATTGGATCTTGATGCCAGAAACCGTGTGACTCTTCCTACAGAGGCGTGTGAAGGGGTTGACGCATTTGCTTGGGAGCGGATGAATGATGGGGCCATCATGCTCGTACCTCAACAAGTGATTTCCTTAGAAGATGCAAAACTTCTTAGAATGCTCAAAGGTTCTATAGCTGATCATAAAGCGGAACGAGTCTCAAGAATTCCTGTTCAATGGTTAGAAGATGATGAATCAAAACTTTGAGCTTTGGTTTCTCGATACCGCAAAAGCTCAAATTCAAGCTATTGAAAACGATTCCTCTCGTAAAAATCTTGTGAAACAAATCAAAAAAGCTCTCAGGCATCTTTCTGAAAACCCAAATTATCCAGGATTAAAATCGCATCCTATTAAAACTTTAGATGCTGTTTATGGTGTAAGAGTTTTTACTTCCTATGTTCAAAACAACACTCCCCAGGCACATCGTATTCTTTGGTATTATGGTTCCGAGTCCAAGAGAATTACGGTTTTAGCTGTGATTCCACACTATTAGAATACCGCTCAATCCTCTTTCACAGAGATCGAAAGTTTTCTCTTATATCTTTTGGTCACAGTGGTGAAGCGATCGATTTTTACCGTTTCTACTTTATCGATTACGTTAAAGGAAAATAAAATCTTGCTATTTTTTATTTCGACAAGAGAAGTTCTTTTATCAGCAGCCTGGCCTTCTGCTGTTCCTTCGTAGTCAACCGTGTCATTTTTAAGGTCTGCAGTAGAGCCGGTATCTCTGAAAGTGATGGTTCCTCGAAAGACATTTTTACCGTGAAAAGTATCTTCGAGGTGAAACTTAATTTCAGTAATCCCATCAGATGTCTGGTTCTCGATGTAACCTCCCTTTAGATAATGATTCTGGAGAAAGTATAAAACTCCACCATTAGATTCGATGAGTTTTTCTCCAATTTCGCAATAGGGGGTGGTTTCATCAAGTTCTTTGCCAGTAAAATGGAGATAATGTTTCTCGGTTGAAGGAGCATATGTCTCCACATCGGTTTGAGTGAGAGCAAGAATGACATCCTTGGGATTACTCTGAACCCAGTTTTTTGATCCCAAGGTAAGAACGCTCTCTTCAGCTTGTGCGAAAAATCCAGATAAAAACAGGCTGAGTAAAAACAACTTCTTCATCTAAAACCCCACACAGTTTTTATAACAATCTAACCAGCAATAGGGGCTGGTTCCATTCTGTCTTTATCTAGATCTAAGCTTTTTTCTATAAAGTCGTTGAGCTTAAACCGAGACGCAGTGAAAACAAAAATCAAAGAGACGAGAAACATGAGCCCTGCAAAGAAAAGAAAAAACGAAGCTCCTTGGAACTTATTGATCTCAGTGATAAAAGCTGTAGACAAATTTCCTACAAAAATAGTGAGCAACCAAAAACTCATGATCGTGCTTTTGATAGCACGAGGAGTTTGGGTGTAGGCAAACTCGAGCCCCGTAATAGAAATCATGACTTCAGAACGTGTGATGATCAGATAC
>JAHFAB010000135.1 GCA_023250795.1 Bacteriovoracaceae bacterium | reverse complement strand
GACATAAAATAAAAATGATTGTGTACAAAACTAAACCACGTTCTTTTAGAATCCAAAGACATCCCAGCAAAAAATGTCCCCACTCCGATCAGTGTAAAAAGAATGAGGAGTGTTTGCAATCCGCTAGAAATTTGAAAACGACCTGGATTCGGGACAGCCATAGTGTGCGCCATAGTGTGAGAATGTTCCATAAAGTTACTCCCCTGCTTTCAAGTCACTGGGCGTCGGATGTTTAGAGCGCTGAAGGGCACGAATGTAGTGAATCACTGCCCAGCGATCCGCGGTTGCGATCTGCGAAGCGTAGCTTGGCATCAAATTCTGCCCCACCGAAATCACGTGGTAAATTCTGCCATCAGACCAGCCCCTCACTTTGTCAGATTGCAATGAAGGTGGGCGTGGGAATTTTGGAACCACTGTTCCATCGCCCTCACCAGCAACACCGTGGCAAACAATGCAGTAAGTGTTGTAAAGAGCTTGTCCACGCACCAAAGTGTCTCCAGTTTTACGCAAAGGGTTTTTCAACTCTCTTCCCGCTCTTTCTGGATCTTTTGCATAGGCATAGGGCACATAGTTTCTAGGCACCGTGCCTTTGACAGGCATTCTCATCGCCCCTTCTTTTTGTGCTTTGAAAGCCGGGCTATAAACCATATCTGGCATATAAATCGTGTCGGGTTGTTCGTGTGGACCACAACCACCGGCGGCGACCATAAAAAACGTTCCAACCACCCAAATTTTTAACAAGGATGTTCTCATTTCAAAACCACCCTTCTTCATAAACCGTTCTCACTTCTTTAGCTCCAGTCGCTTTCAAAAAATCTTTGACCTGATTCTCAGAAAACGTCTCTCCCTCTCCTGGTGCTTCGATCATGAGTGCAAAGCGATCCCGAGTAATAGAGGTATCAAATGCTTTTTTCTTAAAATTAGGAAGGCGACAAAAAAAGAGAAGCGCTGCAAATGTGGAAAGTCCTGCGAGCAAAATCGTCACTTCAAACATCACTGGCACAAAGGCGGGCCATGAGTTAAAAGGTTTACCTCCCACATTAATGGGCCAATCCACTGCCGAAGTCCAATATTGCAAAAGAAAAGCTAACCCACAGCCTGTGATTCCGAAAATAAATGTAACGTAGGGAATCGGGGATCTCTTAATCCCTTGAGCTGCCTCGAGACCATGCACCGGATAGGGCGTAAAAGTGTCAAAATTTGCATAACGAGCTTCGCGCACTTTTTTCGTGGCTTCAATCAGCTGAGAGGGCTTATCAAAAAACGCAACAACGCCTGAAAGTTTCATGATTCCATCACTCCTTTGATTTCAGCCATTGCAATCACGGGAAGTAAACGACAAAAGAGTAAAAACCAAATAAAAAACCAACCAAAACTTCCCAAAGTAATTCCCCAGTCAAACCAAGTCGGCGTGTAATAAGCCCAACTTGAAGGCAGAAAATCCCTGTGAAGCGACGTCACTGTAATGACAAATCGCTCAAACCACATCCCAATATTCACAAAGAGTGAGACGACAAACATAATTGGAATACTGGTTCTCGCCTTTTTGAACCAAAAAATCTGTGGAATGAGCACATTACAAGTCGTCATCGTCCAATAAGCCCACCAATAAGGGCCAAATGCACGATTGATAAATGCATATTTCTCAAACGAACTCCCACTGTACCAAGCGATGAAAAACTCGCAGGCGTAGGCATAACCGACCATCATCCCAGTGGCCATGATGATCTTGTTCATTTTTTCTAAATGACCGATCGTGATATAATTTTTTAATCCAAACATTTCTCGAGCGATCACCAGAAGTGTCACCACCATCGCAAATCCAGAAAAGATAGCTCCGGCTACGAAGTAAGGCGGGAAAATAGTCGTATGCCAACCTGGCAAATTAGAAACTGCGAAATCGAAAGACACAACTGAGTGAACTGAAAGAACCAGTGGGGTCGATAAACCCGCAAAAAGCATGTAGGCCACTTCATAGTGAGCCCAATTTTTATTAGACCCACGCCAGCCTAAAGAAAGAAGAGTGTAGATAAACTTTCGAATGGGATTCTTTGCTCGATCCCGAATCACAGCCAAATCCGGAATCAACCCTACAAACCAAAATACGAAGGAAATAATAAAATAAGTACCCACAGCAAAAACGTCCCAAAGCAGTGGCGAGCGGAAGTTAACCCAAAGCTCTCGTTGATTGGGATAAGGGATGAGCCAAAAAATCGCATACCATGGCCTCCCTGTATGAATGACTGGAAATAATAGAGCTGTCATCACTGCAAATATGGTCATCGCCTCAGCCGCGCGGTTGATACCTGTTCTCCATTTTTGCCGAAACAAAAATAAAATGGCTGAAATTAAGGTACCAGCGTGACCAATACCGACCCAAAACACGAAATTGACAATGAAAACTCCCCAACCATTGGGCTGGTTGAGCCCCAAAACACCCAGTCCGTTGGCAAACATAATGCCTGCCAATGTAGCTCCAAAACCAAAGACTGAGAGCGCAGTAATAAAGCATGCCCACCACTTCTGTGTGGGAAATCTCTCAACGTGAACAGAGATATCATCGTTGACATTGGAGAGTGATTTATTTCCAGTGACTAAAATATCTGGCTGAAATCGTTCTACTAAAGTTGTGGACATATTTTTTTACCTTTAAGCATGAGCACTTTAAACATGAGCCTGTTAAGCATGAGCCAGTTAAACATGGGAATGACCCTCTTTGTTTCTCACTTTGGTCATATAAGAAATAGACGGTTTAGCATTGAGCACTTCTAATACTCTAAAAGCCCGAGCGTCTTTTGAAAGTCTAGAGACTTGGCTAGTAGGATCATTGATATTTCCAAAAACAATCGCTTCTGTCGGGCAGGTCTGCTGACAAGCTGTCTTGATATCTCCATCTCGCAAAGCTTCTCCTAGATCTTTTGCCAGCTCTTTGCCCTCTCGAATCCTCTGTACACAGAAGGAACACTTTTCCATAATCCCCCGTGTTCGAACTGTGACATCTGGGTTCCAAGCTAAACTCATATTGCCTTCGAAATTTTTCCAGTGATCAAAAAAGTTGAACCGTCTTACTTTATAAGGACAATTGTTCTGACAGTAACGAGTTCCTACACAACGATTATAAACCTGTTCGTTCAGTCCCTCGGTACTGTGAACTGTAGCCAATACGGGACAAACTGTTTCACAGGGAGCATTTTCGCAATGCTGACAAAGCATGGGTTGGAAAACAACGCCGGGGTTTTCTACATTTCCTGAGTAGTACCGATCAATTCGAATCCAATGCATCTCACGACTCACTCGTACGTTGTCTCGCCCCACCACTGGGATATTGTTCTCTGCCTGACAAGCAATAACGCAAGCCCCACACCCAGTACAAGAGTTCAGATCGATGGCCATTCCCCAACGGGCGCCCTTGTATTCATGTACAGGCCACATTGTTGGAACCGTCTCCATCCTCAAATGAGGATCTGTATGATTGGCGGTCGCTGGATTACTTTTAAATTCATCCAGTGTAATATCATTGATGATCGGGCGATTCTCAGAAGCATGGTGCCACTGAGTTTCCCCCAGTTTGTAAAACTTCCCAGTCTTAGCAACTGAGACGGAAAAACCAGAAAAAACTTCTTGGCCTTTGATCGACTGAACAAAAGCATAGGCATTCACTCCAACGCCATTTCCGATTTTCCCTGCTGCTGTACGCCCATAACCCAAACTCAAACTCACTGCTGAAGCGTGCATCCCAGGTTGAATGATCACGGGAACGTCAACAGATGATTCCCCATTGGAAAGTCTGATCACATCATTTTTTTCGACTCCGAGTTTTCCCGCGAGTGCTGGGCTGAGATTCAAATAATTATCCCAAGTCACTGTCGAAATCGGATCTGGCATTTCCTGTAGCCAGGGGTTGTTGGCTTGAGACCCATCGTGCATGGAGATCTTCGAATAAAGCGCCAAATAAATTCCTGTCTGGAGCGGTTGAAAAACTGGGACATGACTGAGACTATCAGTATTGAAAGCACGCGCACTCACTCGTGCGAGACCCCCTCTGGCTGAGTACCCATCAAAAACGCCTTGGCGTAAGACGCCTTCCCAAAACTGCTCAAAATTTCCTGAAATTCCGTAGTTTTTATAAATCGTCTCCTGCCAATTAGTTTTCAGATAATCATGCCAAGAAGAAGCTCGAGAGAGAAGTCCACTCACTCCTTGCCCACTCCCCTTTGCCAAAGAGATGAGAGTGTCTTCGAATCCTCGGGTCGAGTGAAGAGGAGCAATCGCAGGCTGTTGCAAACTGTAAAATTCCTTTTGTAGATGGGCATCCCCCCAGTTTTCCAAAAAATGATGTTCGGGCAAAACATAATCTGCCAACTTTGCCGTTTCATCTTCTCTTTCTGAAACCACAATGACTGTTTGAACTCGATTGAGTGCCGAAAGAAATCCAAAAGACTTCGGCAAATCATACACAGGATTTACACCATGAATGATAATGGCATCTACCTGGCCTGAAATCATTTCTGAAATAAGCCCAGTCAAACCCGCAAATCCTGAAGCAGAATTCACACGAGCTCGGGCGACTCCATCGACAGTCACACCCTCGTTCTCTAAAGCAGAATTGAGTAGATTGACCGCAATCTGAAGTGCCAAAGCATTTTCAGTTTTCGCAGAAACACCCCCACCGATCACAAGACTTTTTCCACGAGACTCCCATAAACCCTGAGCCAAATGATTCAGAGAATGAGCGCCCCCACTGATGCCAATCTCTGCAGCCACTTTCTCAGGGCTGTAACTCGACAATGCTGAAACGACTCGAGAGTCCAAAGTAAAACGGCTCTTTTTTTGATTCACAATGAGTTCATGGGCTAGGGCTAGAGCTATTTTTAACTCATCCCCCGGACGAATCGGAAAACGCTCATCTGCGTTGGCTCCAGTTACAGAAAAAACTGACTCAAAACAAACCAGCTTAGAGAGTTTGGCATGACTGACATTCTTACTTTTGAGTTTCCTACCTTTGGACCAATCCGCAGCATTCTGTATCGACGCATCTCCCGTTCCTAAAAAATCCGAACTGAGAGAGAGAACAAATTCTGCTTTTGTAAAATCATATTGAGGAAATACGGAAGAGCCATAGCACTCAGCTTGGCTTTTTGAGACTTCGTCATGGTTCAGAGGTTCATATTCAACCAAGCTCTGAGCACCCGATCCAAAAGTAGATAAAAATTCGCCTGCAAGCCTACGTGTTGAATCTCCAATCATCGGACGACTCAAAATCCTCATCTTGCCTCGTCCCACTTTTTTCAAACGAGCGAGAATACTGGCATCAATTTGCTTCCAATCGCCGGAAGTCTTGCCGACACCACTTCTAGGGTGCGCCAAAGGCTCTTTGAGTCGATCTTGATCATACAAATCTAAAACTGAAGCTTGAACTCGCCCAGGAAGAGCTCCTCTTGATAATAGATGATCAGGATTCCCCTCGAGTTTTATCGGCCTACCTTCGCGTGTTTTGATGAGAACACCCAAACCCGTCTCAGGATGAGTCGAGGCATACCAATTCGCAACTCCGGGAGTGATTTCTTCTGGCTGTACAACATACGGAATGATTTTATGAACCGGTCTTCTGGCGCAGGAAAGCCCAGCCATAGCCATGCTAGCACCCATCAGAGTAAGAAACTCTCTTCGAGCCAGACCTGATTTGTCTGACTGATCAATTTTCGAAATAGTTTCAATAGGCTTGTCGAAAAATTCTTGAGCTCGCTTTTCTTGAGTATGAACATCGTTCCAATAGGAAGGTTCGAGCTCTTCTGGGCCAATCCAGTGTCGGGGTGGAGTAAATTGAGAATTCGAAAGATTCATGTATGCAACCCCTTTTCTAATTGTGACAAGTCGTACAATTTACTGCAGCGACATGTCCGTGAGGATTTTTTTCGTGTGGATAAACTTTTTCT
>JAHFAB010000134.1 GCA_023250795.1 Bacteriovoracaceae bacterium | reverse complement strand
CTCACGTTTAAGGCTGCTCCCAAGCTGACAGCACAGCCCGCGAGTAAACCACCCAGTAAGCCATTAGGTAAACCAATCGGTAAGATTGAAGCCATCAAAAAGTTCTTTCTCGGTGGGAAGAAAACCCCACCTCAAAAACCAGCTTCAAGTGCAAAGCAGGCTGCGACAGCGCCCGTCCAACCCGTTCAGGTGGCCGGACCGCTTCTGAGAAAAGTTTCAAAGGCTAATCTAAAACCAGCTCCAAAAGTGCTGAACCGAAGTCCTATTGCTCTAGGAAACACTGAGTATGACTCTGCTGGAAATGCGGTGTGTCGAGAGGTGGCTTGTGAGGGGTTGGCGACGACTGGGGGATATTGTAGGCTTCATTATATTAAGAATTGGAGAAAGATTAAGCGTAAGGAGATTATTCTCAAAGAAAAAAAACTCAATCAGTACATCGAAGAATTGGTGACAAAGTATCCAGACAAATACATCGACGCAATCAGACAAGATCTTGCCAATGACAAAGATTTTGAGAAAGTCATCCATGACCTGGATCTCGACGAGAATGAGGATGAATTTGATGTAGATGCAGAATCTTCAGAAAACTTGATTGATCATATTAAGAGAGATTTTGAAGACGAAGGAGAGGGTGGATTTTAGTTCACTTTTTCATATGTGTGCTTTTTATTTAAGTATTTTTTTCTTAATCAATGCTCAGGCCTCGCCCCTTCCCCCAGCGAATCTCCCTGACCTTGTGGAAAAAGTGCTCCCCGGAGTGATGAACATCAGCTCCACCACCGTCATTAATTATCGAGTCAACGGTTGGGAAGATTTCATGCAGTTTTGGGGGCTTCCTCAAGAAAGAAAGCAGACATCTCTGGGTTCGGGTTTTTTGATTGACGAAGACGGCTACGTTTTGACGAATAATCACGTAGTTTCCCAGGCCAATGAAGTGATGGTGACTTTACAAGATAAGAGACAGTTTCGTGCGAAAATCATTGGCAAGGATCCAAAGATGGACTTGGCGCTCATTCAAATACAAGATCAAAAGGGGAAAGTCCCTCCCAAGCTTTTTCCAGTACAGATGGGAAATTCGGATGCGGTGAGAATTGCGGAGCCGGTTTTTGCCGTGGGCAATCCCTTTGGTTTACAGCACACAGTGACGATGGGGATTATTAGCGCGAAAAATCGTACGATCGGTCTCGGCCCATTCGATAATTACCTCCAGACAGACGCCTCGATCAATCCGGGAAATAGCGGAGGACCTCTGTTTAATCTAAAAGACGAAGTGATTGGCATTAACGCCGTTATTTTTTCGAGGACGGGTCAAAGTGGGGGGCTTGGATTTGCAATTCCCATCAACGAAGCGAAGGTGATTCTGAGTGACCTCAAACGCTATGGACGAGTTCCGAGGCCTTGGTTGGGCGTTTTGAGTGAAAGAATTAATCCTGCAATAGAACAGTATTATCACCTGAGCGTATCCAAAGGGCTGCTGGTTTATAATTTGGTCCAGGATGGGCCTGCTGAAAATGCCGGGATTAAACAAGGTGACATTATCACCGCCCTAGATGGCACTGCGGTCGAGGAGCGCAATGACTTAGAGAAATTACTTTCCAAACATCGCCCGAAAGAAACCGCTCAGCTGAAAATCAAAAGAGGGAAGAAGACCTTAGAGATTCGAATTAAATTAGAAGAGCTCCCCCCTCGGGTAGAAGAGCTGCCTCAGGGGATTATCTAATGGATACCTCGAACAAAACCCGTCGTCTGAATCCGACTCAGTTGACCAAATCTAGCCCTCTCCCCTCAGATTATCTCAAAATGGTCACTGAACTTTTCACGACTCATTATGATGCGGAGTTAAAAAAAATGGGGCCTGAGGCGGAAAATGAGCCGGAAGATGTGAAGGTGAAGGGGGTACCTGCCAGGTTTTATGTGTCTGGAGCGATTTATCCCGATGAGATTGTCCTCTCTGTTTCGCTCTTTAGGCCAGGCCTATTAGCTGCCTCCTCTGTGTACGCGAGCAGTGATTTTGATCCGAAGGCGAGCGCTCCCACAGTCCAAGATCTTTTGGGGCTTTGCGTGGACGCGGTGGGGAGTATTTTTGATTCTTTTTTTAGTGGAGAGCAAACAGGGGGTTTTGAATGGACAGTTCTATCTATCGATCAGAACAAAGTTTACGTCATGATGGATAAAGCAAATCCTGTACTCGAAGGGTTGGCCGATCATTGGTTAGAGAAGAACGACCCCAATAGGGCAGCACGTTTGGCAGAAGAAGAAGAAGAGACGAAGAAACTTTTTGTGACAGGCCCAAGCAGTGAAAAGAAAAAACACTAATTCCATGTCCTTAATCGTAAAAAAATTTGGCGGAACTTCGGTGGGATCGATTGAGCGCATTCAGAATGTAGCTCGTCTTGCTCTGAAAGCTCAGAAAAAGGGAGACAAAGTAGTCGTTGTGGTTTCTGCAATGGCGGGAGAGACCAATCGTTTAGTTGGGTTAGCCAAAAAGGTCAACCCTATTCCTGATTCGCGAGACTACGATCTTCTTCTCGCCAGTGGGGAACAGGCGGCGGTGGGTTTGGTGAGTTTGGCTCTGAACACTTTGAAGCCGTTTTCTGGGCGTGGATTTTTAGGATACCAGGTGGGAATTTACACAGACAGTGTTTACTCTAAAGCCAGAATTTATAAGATTAACACCCAGGTTTTGAAAAAAGAAATTGCAAAAGGTGTGATCCCAGTGATTGCAGGATTTCAGGGGATGGATTTGGAAAATAATATTACAACTTTGGGGCGTGGAGGATCTGACACGAGCGCGGTGGCGATTGCCATTGCCCTGGGTGCCCAGGTTTGTGAAATCTATACGGATGTCGATGGGGTTTTTACGAGTGATCCTAGAGTTTGCCCAGAGGCTCGGAAAATCAGTCACATATCCTATGAAGAAATGATGGAGTTGGCCGGTCTTGGCGCCAAGGTTTTGCAAATTCGTTCGGTGGAGCTTGCAGCTAAGTTCAACATGCCCATTCATGTTCGTTCGAGTTTTCACACAGGAGAAGGTACGATGGTGGTTTCAAAAAAACTTTTAGGTGGCTTGGAAAAAGTGGTGGTTTCTGGGATTGCGTCGGACTCTGCTCAGGTCAAATTTTCGTTACAAAATGTTCCAGATCGTCCTGGGATGGCGGCTGGGATTTTTGGGGCGCTCGCCAAGGCGGCCATTGATGTGGATATTATTGTCCAAGATATACCAACGGCTGGAAAACTTTCTTTGAGTTTTACGGTTTCTGGGACTGATCAGCTGAAGGCTGCAAGAGTTTTGAAAAAAATCGGGGGTGCAGTGCGGATTGTGCAAGAAAAAGATTTGGCCAAAGTCAGTATTGTGGGCGTGGGGATGCAACATCATCCCGGAGTTGCGGCGAAGATGTTTGAGCTCTTGGCGAGAGCTCAAATCAATATTAAACTCATTACCACTTCTGAGATCAAAATTTCTTGCCTCATAGACGGAGCATTGGAGAAAAAAGCCGTGCGAGTTTTACATCGGGGATTTGGGTTGGGGTGAGCGAAATATGTTTTTATTGACAAACAAAATGTAAGAAAGTAAGATTATCTTACATTGGAGGCCGTGATGAGAAAAGTATTAATGGCGAATATGTCTTCTAAGGGGCAAGTGGTAATTCCGTATGAATTTAGAAATACTCTGGGTTTAACCACTGGAACCCCATTGGCCGTATTTACGGATGGTTCAACCCTACTTTTAAAGCCAGTTGAGATTCCAGATGCAGATGTTTTTGAAAGACTGCTTAAAGAAAGTAAGAAAGCTGCAAAGTCTGCCGGTCTAAAGAAGTCTTATATTGCAAAGACAATAAAGAAAGTTCGAAGTGAAAGTCGTAGTTGATACCAATGTTCTTGTTTCTGGTATTTTTTGGGGCGGTGTACCTCTAAAGATTTTGGATTTATGGAGAAAACAGGACATTGAAGTTGTTGCTTCAGATTTGACTTTAGATGAATATCTGAAAGTTATTTTTCGGATTGCTCAAAAAGTAGATCGATTAGATTTATATCGAGAATGGGCTTTTGTGCTTTCTTCAAACATTAAAATTGTTGCCATCAAAAAATCTTTCCATCTTTGCAGAGATCACCAAGATGACAAATTTATAGATAGTGCAATTGCTGGGAGGGCGCATTATCTTGTGAGTGGAGATAGCGACCTACTTGTTCTGGGTATAGTCATGCGAGTGAAAATTTTGAACCCCAGGGATTTTTTGAAATTATTACATAAGACTGTCTAAAACTTAGACAGTCTTAAACGAAACTAGAAAATTTTCACAATCCGAGTTTTTATATCTAACTTATTGAAATATATAGAAAACAATAACGTTTCTACATTAATTTAACGCTTGGCATCAATATCGCTAGATGGTAAGAAGCTTTTTGATAATTATATCAAAAATAGCTGAATTGGAGATTCTTGTTATGAAAAAATATAAAATGATTGTTATTTTGATGGGAGCTTTTTTCTCTTCTAATGGATTTGCAGATGTTTCAGTTTCAGAGTCAAAGGAAAAAAGTCCTGTGTTTGCAAATTTGCAAGTGGATTTAGGTGTATCTGCTCTCACCTATCTGCTGTCATCAGGCACGGACTTACTGACCAGAATAAATATGGACTTCTTTGTCAAAGATCATTGGATGTTTGGACCTACCTTTGTTCTTGATTCCCTTTCTGAAAATGACGATGTCGTTTCGACTGTGGATGGAACTCCAGTCAAAGTTAAGGAGACAAATATTGGTCTAGGAGTTGGAACAGGTTATTATTTGATTGGAAATCATGAAGAAGGCGGTTTTCTGGGTCGAGCTAAAATTTACTATGTCCTCTTAAACGGTAAGAAGGTGCACAAAGGAATCGGTCTTGAGCTTAACGCGACTCAAACTCAGAATTACTTACTCAGCACTGCTGAGGTGGGATATCAGTTAAACTTCCAGAGTCGTTTTTCAGTCGAATTTGTTGTTGGAGTGGTAATGCCTCTGACAGAAGGACGAATCCAGTATCCCCTGATCAATGGTTCGGGTGTATCTGAAACGATAATCAATTCTAGTACTATTTTGAGGCCAAATGTTGGGATTTCTTTAGGCTATAAACTGTAAGGCCTTAAGTTTCTCTCAATGGCAGGGACTACTTCGCCTGGCGAAGTGGAAAACTGGATCCAACCACCACTGGCTCTATTTCGCCAGCTCCAGGTTTCTCAATTTTCCACTGTTGCTTTATTTTTTTAAGGACAAAAACTACGCGCAGGTCTTTTTGTGCCGGGAGGAGATGCGTTCCATGGGCGTCACTTTGCGCTGAGAGTGTGTAGTGAACTTCGATGAGTGCTTGGTCGTTTGAGGGTGTCTGAAGAGGGGTGATTTCATATTGATCAGCAATCCAATAAGATTCGCTTTGGGGAGCTTCTTTCCACAGAGTAAAAGCTTTTCTTTCAGCCTCGGTCATGCCGTTCCAAATGAATCCAGCCGCATCCCGTGCGCAGTAATATTGGACCACTTCGAGTGGGGTTTTGAAATCGTTTGCTGTTTTGAGGGGTGCCCGAGAGGGGTGAGAGCTCCCAGCAGAGGCGAAGCCAGGTAAGATGCTGCTCAGAAGTAAAATCCACGGTTTGATCATGATTTTCCTTTGTACGCACAGCCTTTGTTGTTCAGGGGTTTTAATCTCAACGTAAAAAGACCCGGTCGAAAAAGTCTTCTGCTCTGAGTGTGAGGGTCAGTCGAAAGGGGGAAAGTCCGCTCCCGAATGGTTCCGGCAGATTGAGAGGCCTCAAGTACTTCAGCTAAAAGAGAACTGGGATTATAGTTTTTAATAATAAAAACGTGTCCAAGCGTATCCCAAGGGAGCCGGTAGACTAGAAGGTCTCCAGTGGTCAGTCGTTCGCCTGAGTAAAGATTCACAGGCACAAAAGCTTGGGCATATTTTCGAATGAGCTCTGCCCTGGC
>JAHFAB010000133.1 GCA_023250795.1 Bacteriovoracaceae bacterium | reverse complement strand
ACACGCCCAGAGCAACTGGATCTCGCGAGCAGCCCTGAGCTCTGCATTTCTTGCCGTTTTTGCCGCCTTAAGTTCACTTCTCTCTGGCCACCACTCGAACGAAGCCATGATAGACCAGATCCAAGCCTCTGACCACTGGGGGCACTACCAGGCCAAAGGGATCAAGGCCGCTATTTTAAATACTAAAATCGCCCTCCTCGACAGTGCTCAAAAAGAAGATCTTGAAAAGCTCGAAGAGTACAAAAAAGAACAAGAAGAAATCTCTGAACAGGCTAAAGAAAAAGAGGCAGGATCAAAGAAACACCTCAATACGCACCAAGTTTTTGCGCGCGCAGTGACCCTTTTTCAAGTTGCCATTGCAATCGCGGCCATCTCAGTCCTCTCACGCAAACGCCCCTTTTGGTACATGAGCTTAGTCTTTGGAGGCCTGGGAGTTTTCTTTTTCGCACAGGGGTTTTGGGTACAGTAGTTTACCCTTTCTCCCGCCACTTAATACTACACCCCATCGATGGCTTCTGATCCGAATGAACCAGTTTTCGCGCTAAAACCGCGTCTATTGCCAAAGCCAAATCTCTCTGTTTAACTTGAGATTCATCTTTCCATGAGTCGTCAATCCGACCATGATAATGAAGTTTGAACTCTTTCCCTACTCGTTCAAAGAGGTAGGGGTCCGGAGTGCAAACAGCGCCATAAGCTTTCGCCACTTCTTGCGTTTCATCAAAAAGATAGGGAAAAGCGTAACCCTCTTCAAGTGCACGGGTTTTCATTTCCTCAAAACTGTCCTCTGGATAATTTTTCGCGTCATTTGAATTAATGCCGATCAGCTGCATATCTTTGCGAGCATAGGCCTTAGCCAAAGCATTGATCCGTCCCTGAACCGCAACCACATAAGGACAATGGTTGCACATGAAAATGACAACCAAAATTTTAGACTCTAAAAAGTTCGATAAACTATAAGTCTTCCCATCAGTGCCCTTGAGTGAAAAATCAGGGGCGGGAGTTCCTGGATTCATCGTTGCGGAAAAAGGATTAGAATAAGCAAGTGCCATATGGATTCACCTTTCATCAACTTTTTAGGTCTGTTTTATAAACTTTGAGGCCAGCTTAGCTAAGTGAGTAAACGCCCCATAAGCTGCCTCTAAATTTCCGAAAAATAAAGAGTAATCAATTTTTCCATATTCATGAACGATTAAGTTTCTCAAACCTACAGAGTCCGCTAAAAGCATGGAAAGTTTCTTTGGTATGATCTTTTTTTCTCCCAAAAGAAGAAAGACCTCCCGTGCAGTCTCTGGGTTGGGGAGCTCATTGAGCGTAAGCATCCGCCTACCAATAGCGATACAAAACTCTACCGCTAATTGGACTTGTCTCTCGATCTCGTAGTGAGCGTCGTCTTGTTTCTCTCTAGTCGCAGTTATATGGGGCTTAAAATCTGCTAAGACTTCATATAAAAGCATGAGTTTTGAATGAATAATTTTAGGAGACATGGGGAGGCCTCAATTTGCTTTGTGCTTGCATGAGTTTGAACGACTGATCTCTCAATTTCTTTGGAAACGAAAGGATTTCATCATTTGCAATACCCAGAAGCGGCTCGATCTTATTAATATAATCTTCTAAGCCTTTTTTAGGGTTTTCGAATAGTGGGATGGACGTTTTTCCAATTTCAAAGATAAGAAGTGGGCTTAGACCTGAGCGAAGCTCTACAATATCTATGGGTTTGTGAAAAACTTTTTCTACTCCACTGGATAAAATCGAATACTGAGAAAGTGTCAGTTTTTTTGAATGGCCGACAACAATATCAATATCCCTTGCTTTTTTGAGAGACCGAATAGCACTTCCAAAAAGTCGAATATAGGACACTCCAGCTTCTTTCGCAGTTTTTTCGAGGGCTCTTTTTTGATCAGAAGTGAGTTTCATCACCCATGATGATTAGCATCGACAGACTTTACTTTCACTGATAAAAGCAACGATCTGACTGACAAACTCAATACGAAAGGATGATTTTATGTCCACCAACGGCTGTTTAAACGGAACCTACGGGACCATGTATTATGTTCAGGATATGGCAAAAGCCGTGTCTTTCTATAAAGACAAACTTCAGCTCAAGCCTTCTTATGAAAGCGAGGGATGGACCGAGTTTGATTTGGGAGGGCACTCCCTTTGCCTTCACGGAATGGACAAGCACGACACGGGAAAAAGCCCCAGTCAGTCTGGCGGAGTCCTCATCACTCAAGTCAAAAACATCCGCGAGCTCGTCTCTCAACTCAAAGCAAACGGGCTCGAGTTCACGAGAGAAGTTTCAGAGATCCACCCTGGTGCCTTCTGTACAGAATTCGTAGATCCCAGTGGAAATGTGATTAGCCTCTACGAAGACACGAGCAAGACTTAATGGTTTGCCCGGTGGGGCTGTGTTTGGGGTAAGGGACTTTTACTACATCTGGGGAAGCATTTACCTTCGATCGACGATAAATCCTTAAAAATCTCTATTTTCCTAATAAATATCGTTTAATTACGATATTTTTAATAAAATATTCTTGATCGAAGATATTTTTATGATATAATGAATTTAACTCTTATGAAAGCCCTAACAGATAATGCCGCCCTCCAAATCGGAACGTTCATTCGAAACCTGCGAAAAGAGCGAAATCTCACTCAGAGAGAACTGGCCCAGCTTGCTGGGGTGAGTTTTTCTTTTGTAAATCAGGTAGAAGGTGGAAAGCAAACCCTCAGACTTGACACACTTAACAAACTCTTTTGTGTATTTGATTACAAAATGTCTCCAACCCGAATGGATCGTAGTCAGCATGATTAGATACCAAACTCTCACTCAAGCAAATGTTTACCTGCGTAAACTGCAAGTTGGAGTGCTTGAAAAAAAAACAGCTGAAAGCTACTCGTTTCAATACAGCACCGAATATCTCCGAACTAAAACCCCCATTCCAATTGCCTGTGCCTTTCCATTAAAGCCAGAAGCTTATGTTTTCCGAGAACTGCACCCATTTTTTGATAATCTGATTTTGGAAGGTTGGCTACTCTCACGTGCCGAACAGATTTTTCATATCGACAAAAAAAATAGATTTGCTCTACTCATGGCAGTTGGAAGTTCTCCTATTGGAGCCGTTTCTGTCCAAGCTCTTAACCCAAACGGCGAAGAATATTCGAATAATGAATTACACGAAACAATTGAAAGTTTCCCTACACGTTTAGAAAAAATAGAATTTCCGAATAAAGGTGGATTTTGTCCTTCTTGTCTAAACAAATCCCCATCCAAGCAAATTTTTCATTTTCGCTGTGCCACTGCTCTTTGGGGAACTTCACGAAAGCTTAAGATCGAATTAGATGCCGAACGTCCACTTGAAACTTTCTCACGCACCATTTATGGAGGCTCGATTTCTGGAGCACAACGTAAAGGACTTTTTTCTTTAGATCAAAGTAGAGCTAAGATGCATGCTGATCCATCACAATCAGAATACATACTCAAACCAGAGGGGGAACATCCAGAGCTCCCTGCAAATGAACATCTGACCATGGCCATTGCTCAGGAACTTGGGTTTAGAGTTCCACCCTTTGCACTCATTAAAATACAGAGTTTAGGATATGTGTATGTGATCCGAAGATTTGATCGATTGAGTGGAGTTTATCGCAAAATGGAAGACATGGCACAAATTACTGGAGCCTCTAGTCTAGACAAGTATGAAAGCAGTAACGAGAAAATCGCAAACGCCATCCGCCGATACGCATCTGCACCCATGTTAGATTTATACGATTTTTTCAGAAGACTTCTTTTTTGTTTTTTTATCGGTAATGCAGATATGCATCTGAAAAACTGGTCCCTGCTCGAGAAAGAATCATTGAACGGTGAACTAGACTTAAGCCCTTGTTACGATCTTTTGAACACACGTCTGCCCATTCCTCGAGAGCAAATCGATATTGGTTTACCGATTTGTGGCAAAAGTAGAAACTTACAAATGTCATATTTCAAAAAATTTGCGACTAATATTTTAAGAATGGAACAAATACAAATCAAAACGATTTTTTCCGAATTAAAAAACTGGATGCAAGTCACCCATGATTTTACAATGAGAAGCTATCTCACTCCAGATTCCCAAAAAAAATACCTTAAAATCGTTGCAGAACGAATGAACATCTTAAAAAACCCATAAAATGCTAAATCAAACACTTTTTCACCACCACTCTCCTGACCAAAGGCCTGCTACAAATTCTTCATAAGGGAGAATCAAAATTCCATCCCCAGTTATCCTTCTCTTTTTTTCCATACAAACAATCAGCCTCTTTTCAACATGAGGTTGGTCATTTTTGAGCTCACGAAGAGCCTTTAGATCTTCATTTCTTATTGGATTGCACGCCTTAGCTTCAATTGCAATTTGGCAATCATTTACAATAAAATCAACTTCTTTGCCCGAGTCTGCCAACCGCCAATAGGATAATTCGTCCCCTTTCTCACTATAGATCATGAAACTTTTCAGTTCCTGATGAACCCAGTTCTCAAATGCCTTACCCCAGAGTTCTGTTCCAGGTTCAATTTCCTTTCTTCGAATAAGAACATTAGTAAGTGCGACATCAAAAAAATAAAATTTAGGAGCGTGAATGACTTTTCGTTTTGGACGTCTTGTATGCGCCGGCAGAATCTCACCAATCAAAGTGTCTTGTAAGATCTGAAAATATTCTTTGACCGTTGGACTAGATATGCCACAATCGCTAGCAATATTTGTGTAGTTTATAATTTCGGTATCTGAAAATGCCGCACTTCTTAAAAAATCTGAAAAAACTGGAAGATTTCTAATCAAACCCTCCGCAGCAATCTCCTCCTTAATGTATTCATTTACATAAGACTGACAGAGTTTCTGATAAGAATGACTCAAATAATGGCTGGGCAAATAACCGCGATTGAGCAAGCGCACCAAGTTAAACTCAGCTCCCAGTTCTGGATAAACCAAACCTCTCAATTCGTAGCGCAACGCCCTTCCACCCAGGAGATTGGCATGGCCACGTCTCAGTTTTCTGGCTGATGAACCACATAAACCAAACAGAAATCCATGGTTTTCTATAAGTAAGTGGACCTCATCTAATAAAGCGGGAATTTTCTGTATTTCATCAATGATAAAAAATGGTTTCTTGTTTTTTGATCGCTGAGGAATAGCTAGACATTCCTCCCTAAAAAGTGCCGGGCGCATTGAGTATTTTGCAAAATCGTCCGTATCCAGCAAGTTAAACATAGGGACATCGGGATAAAGTTTCTTGAGTAAAAAACTTTTTCCTGATTTGCGGGGTCCCCATAGGAAAAATGATTCGGTAGGTATCTTAGGGAGATGTATGATTCTTTGAAACATAACTTTAATATATCGCGATAATCTAAAGTGTCAATATGAATTATCTTTCTCTAAACATCTCAATTATTTATAACCGGTCAGTTTTAGTGGATTGAGCAAGAATTTCCTGGCACAATTGATCTCACAAAGTGTCAGGAACTCACCATGAAAACTCAGCCTAAAAAAATCCTCTACATCGTTGCTTCAACCGGGATTGGGGGGGTTGAAACCTTTGTACGACACACAGCACAGTTCCATGATCGAGAAAAGTTCAAGCCTAGTTTTATCTTTTTGCGATCGGGTCCATTATGGGATCAGTTTAAAAAAGAATCTTTTCCCGATCTTTTTCTTTATCCCCATCCTTTTCGACTCAGTCGGCCCTGGACCCTGATCCCCCTCATAAAATGGCTCAGAAAAATCATCCGCGAAGAAAATATCGATCTTGTGCATTCGACCATGGCCTATGCTGCGCTTTTCGGCGCTCTCCCGGCTTGGTTGGAGCGAAAGCCCCATGTCTGGTTTCAACATGGCCCCGTCTCAGGGTGGATGGACGCTCTTGCGCAGTGGCTTCCCTGTAAACTCATCTATGGAAACTCACGTTTTACGATCCAAAGACAAAATGAAATCAGAAGGTTTTTTATTCCTGCGAGAAAAATAGA
>JAHFAB010000132.1:1495-6015 GCA_023250795.1 Bacteriovoracaceae bacterium | reverse complement strand
GCTCCAATATGGAACTCCTCCCCATGGCGGGATTGCGTTTGGTGTAGATCGCCTCGCAGCACTTTTGTGCGGAGTGGGTCCCATTCGAGATGTGATGGCCTTTCCTAAGACCCAAAAAGGACATTGTATGATGTCAGAGTCCCCCTCCTCTGTTTTACCTTCGCAGCTGAGTGAATTAGGGATTTCTTTGAAGGTATAAATTTTAATGTTTATCTGAAAAGTGACTGAATTTACTATTGAGGGCTGTCGGGGACGCACGTCGTGTGCTCGCTGTGCTTGTGTCCTTCCATGGACGCACACGCCCCTCACCCTCAATAGTAAATTCAGTCACTTTTCAGATAAACATTAAAATTTTACCATAGCTAGAACGTTGTTTTTTTAATATAATCCCTGATGATGAGAACAAAAACCAGACGTAAAAAGCTTGAACTTGTGTACACCGATAATGAACCGACCGCAGTGATTCTCGACATTAATGAATACCGTGAGATCTTAGAGCGTCTTGAAGATGCAGACGATTTAAAATATGTTGAACGTCTTCGAAATCGACCTCTTAAACTCAAGGCTTTTGAGCTATTTCTGTCGGAGCATTCTAAATGGAACAAGAATTTTCCCACAAAACACGTCAGAAATCTTTAGAGCGGTTTAAATCTGAAGTTTTCGATCTACTTGTAATCGGAGGTGGGATCACAGGTGCTGCGGCTGCGCGAAATGCAGCTTCGAGAGGGCTCAAAGTCGCCCTTGTGGAAAGAGAAGATTTTGCATACGGGACTTCGTCGCGGAGCTCAAAACTCATCCATGGGGGGCTCAGGTATCTTGAAAACCTAGAGTTTCACCTCGTGTTCGAAGCGCTTGCGGAGCGGACTTTTTTGCTCAAAACTGCGCCTCATCGCGTGAGGCCGTTGCTCTTTTTTTTCCCAGTCTATAAAGGGGATATCCACGGCCGATGGATCCTAAGTCTTGGGCTTTGGCTCTATGATTTACTTTCACTCTTTCGCGCCCCTGGGTTTCACAAAGGCCTTTCTCAAAAGGCACTTTTGGAAAAAATCCCATTTTTAAAATCTGAAGGCCTCCAAGGAGGTTTTGAATATTACGACGCCTCAATGTGGGATGAGGGCTTAGTGATCGAAACTTTGCGGGCCGCAAGTCGTGCGGGCTGCGCCATTGCTAATCAGGTTGAGGCGCTTGAGCCGCTCTGGGATGATTCAAAAAAAGTCTGTTGTGGGTTCCGGGTGCAAGACCGCGGAAAGTTTAAGAACCAAGGGAAAATCGAACTGCGGGCTAAAAAAGTCATCGTCTGTGCCGGACCTTGGACTGATCAGCTGGGTTTACGGATCTCGTCTGAGTGGAAAAACTGGTTAAATCCCAGCAAGGGCGTGCATCTAGTTTTTGATCTCAAGCGAATTCCCATTCCAGGGGCTTTGGTGATGGGACATTCAGAAGAAAGTGGGGATGGGAGAATTTCTTTTGTCATTCCGCGTCATGATTTGGGTGCGGGTGTGGTGATTGTCGGCACCACGGACGGACCCACTCCAGCAGATCCTGATTTGGCGAGGGTGGAGCGGGAGGATGTAGACTATTTGATGAGTATGCTGAAACGGTATTTTCCGAGTTTACGTTTGACTGAGTCCGATATTATCAGCACTTACGTCGGTGTCCGTCCGCTCATGGGAAAAACGGCGAGTACCGGCAACGGTGGAGGACTCCAGAAAGTCAGTCGCGAACACTTTATCGGTCACGGAGTGGGTGGAGTTGTTTTTGTAGCGGGAGGAAAATACACCACCCATCGCAAAATGGGAAAAGAGGCTGTAGATTTTGCTCTGAAAACGGGGGGAGGTTCAGAAATAGACACTCCCATCAATGAGCTCGCTACATCTCAAGAGATGGAATCCGCCAGAAAGATCGCGAAAGAAAAGGGTTGGCCGATTCCCCAGAGTCTTTTTGAAATCTATGGCAAGGAGGCTTTGGGGATTTATCAGGAGCATTTACTTCTTCTGGCGAAGTGCCCAAAATTTCAAAATTTCAAAGATCCCTCTGGATTTCCACTTTTACTTGCGCAATTCCGGCATCATCTGAAAACAGGGATGGTCTTGCGCCTAGAGGATTTTTATCTGAGGCGATTGCCTTTATTCTTGTCTCTGGCTGACTCAGGACTGTCCTGCTTGGAGGCTTTGGCTGAAATTTGGGCAGAGGAAATGGAAGCATGTGAAGAGCAAATGAAAGGCGAGATCGAGAGCTTAAAGCAGGAGATTTCGAAGAGAAGACAGGGGTTGAGTGAGTAGTTTTTGATTTGATTATTTGTTTTATTAGTATATACTAAAAATTAGGTACAATGTAGATGAAGATTAGATTTGACTGGAATGCAACAAAAGCAATTACTAACGAGGAAAAGCATGGCGTTTCTTTTTTAGTGGCAATCACAGCTTTTGATGACCCTTATGCACTTATTGAGTGCGATGAAGAACATTCAACAACAAATGAGATTAGAGAAAGCTTGATTGGTGAAGCAATACCCGGTGTACTTGTAGTCATTTTTACAATTCGTGAAAAAGGTTCTGTTTATAGAATTATTAGTGCTCGAAGAGCAAATAGAAAGGAACGAAAATTATATGAAAAAGCAAAAAGAATTTAATTTTCATAAATCAAGAAGAATTACGGCGCATGAGGTTGAGACTTTTCGAAAGGCAATTGAGCAAAAGCTGGGTGTTAGGAGAGCAAAACGGGGGCGACCGAGAAAATCTCCAGGGACAAAATTTGAACCCATTTCAATACGACTGCATCCCCTAGCTATTGCATGGGCAAAGAAGGAAGCAAAACGACGAGGGACAGGATATCAGACTGTTATTAATGAAGTGATTCTGAAAAAGGTAACCCAGTAGGGATCAGTTGAATAAATTGTTTCTCACCTATTCGGCGCCTTATGTTTTCTGTAAAACCCTAAAACAAAAAGACACCACATGATTGCAAGAGGCAGAATGGAAAACCAACCTTTAAGCCCCAACAGTTCTCCTAGGTTGAATGAAGCCAATGGAAAGTTCTGGAAAGAATTCCATCGAAACCAGTTTTCAGATTCCGGGGTGAGCAGCTGTATCGGATTAATCGAAAGTCCCCCATTTTTTACTAGTCCCCAATAAGTATTAATGAGAGGATGGGTATCGTATTCATCTAGAAATAGAGTTGTAGCAGTTCCCGCTAGATTTATGGAAATAGAAACCGCCGCAATGATCCAGAACACAGGATTTTTTATCCATTGTTGAGGAATAAAAGCCAATCCAAAACCTAGGAGTGGGATGGTAGCAATCAAATGTCTTGGGCCAAAACAGACTCCGCCCTGCCAATAACTATAGCTTCCGTTGAGCAATAACCCAAAAATAAACGCAGAGATAAAGAAAACACCTTGTTTGATAAATAATTTTTTTGGCCAAAAAATAAAAGATAAAAACCCAAAAACTAAAATAGGACAGTAATAAAACAATCCACGATAAGAACCAAAAAGGAGCTGTGCCACTCTTTGGAATTTTGGAAATCCGACACCAAAAAAACCTTGAGACATTTGTGCTCCAAATTGTGTGCCTTGTAATTTTCCGTACCCCAGAATAAACGGATTTCCAAAACTTGTATAATTATGAAAAAGGAGTAACCCAAGGGGAATGAGTGAAAAGAGAAGGTATTGTGTAGATTTGATTTTGTTTTTAGAGTTTAAAATAATACCAAGAATAAGTGGTATGATTAAAACTGCGCTTGGGTATTCTGTGATGATGGCAGTGCCGAATGAAAGAGCTGAGATTATTGCGGAGCTAGCTGAAGGACGTAGTGCAAAATAAATGCCAATCACCACCAATGCTCCCGCAATTTGATGCCCGAAGAGCAGTGTGGAGTAGGGAAAAATCAAAGTTCCCATGAAAACTGAACAGGTGAGACCTGTGGCTGTGGGAACAGAAAGCTTGTCATTGAGTATGCAGAGAATTTTTCTAAACGCCACTGTACTTGAAGCGGATAAAATAGAAACGCTGAAAATAGTCGAGAAGTAGAATAATAGATCTGCAAACCAAGGAGTTTTGAATAAGTCTTTTGTCTTAAGCCAACACGAAGAAATGAGAGGTATTGGAAGAGCTAAGTAGGATGACCCAGGTGCTTTTTCTGAGTAAAAATGTTCTTTATAAAAGACTTTATCTATCGTATTTGTGTGAAATGAATCAATCTTAGGGCTATGCTCAAAGGCGAGAGCAAGAGTGAGATCAAAATGACTGTTTTGATTGGCAAACCCCCCTTGATAAAAATAAGAAAATGTTAAAAATAAAATGAGAAACAAAGAGAGATCAAAATACCGCTCTCGCGAGTTTTTTTCAAGGTAGTTTGATTTTTCTTTGTATGATCGCAAGGCCTATTTATAGCATGACCTAATTCTTAAAAACTATCTGTATTTGCATCCGTATTGTCTATTTGCTCGATAGGATAAGGATCTCTATGGTCTGAATAGCTCCCATATCCACGGTAGTTTTTTTTATAACTCCAGTAAC
>JAHFAB010000132.1:0-1485 GCA_023250795.1 Bacteriovoracaceae bacterium | reverse complement strand
AAGCCCGAGTAACCTAGATAACCATAATAGTTTTTCTTATAGCCTTCGTAACCAAAGTAATTACTGTAACCATAATAATGCTGATATCCTGCATAACCATTATAGCTATAGCTCGCATAACCTCCTTAATTTGAATAATAAACCGGGTCAGATTTTCCATAGGCAGCAAGTTCTGGCTCTTCAAAAAAATACTGCCATGAAAAAATTAAACATAAAAATAAGGTGATAGAAAGTATTTGCGATCGTTTCATTTTTTTCCCCTTAGGCTAATTGTAAAGCGAAGTTATTATGAAAGGAATGAAAATAGAGTGCGGTTAGCAGCTTCGCTGCGGAGTAATCCTATTTTTCGCTAGCATTGTAACAATATACCGTGTATATTGTTACCTATGTATCGAAGATTTATAACCCACTGTTTTCCTAAGGAAAGTTTCTTCGTTTTTGGGCCAAGACAGGTGGGGAAAACGACTGTTCTCAAAGAAATTTCGCATGTTTTGATGCTCAACTTTTTAGACCCCAGTTTGCAGCTCGAATATACGCAGGACCCGAAACTTCTCTACAAACAAATACAATCATTGAAAGTCCAAGAGGGTTGGGTCATTTTGGACGAAATTCAGCGTGTAGCTGCACTTCTAGATGTGGTGCAAATGGTGATGCAAGATTTTCCAAAAATAAAATTCGTCATGTCTGGTTCGAGCGTTCGAAAGTTGAGAAGAAATCACGCTAATCTTTTAGGGGGAAGAGCCATTGTGAGAGAGCTTTATCCTCTTACAGCTTCTGAGTTAGGGCCCTCGTTTGATCTTGAAAGTGTTTTGTGTTTTGGAAGTTTACCTAAAATTTACACCAGCGTTATGGAGGGGGAAAAAAACACAGCAATAGGTTTTCTAAAAAGTTATCTGGTTACGTATCTCAATGAAGAAATCAAATCCGAAGCTTTAGTGAGAAGCTTAAGAGGCTTTCAAAATTTTTTAGAAATCGCTGGAGCTCAGTTTTCACAACAAGTGAACCTCTCTGAAATTTCGAGGCTGAGTAGAGTGTCTTATTCCACTGTACGAGAGTTTTATTCTATCTTAGAAGACACCTTGATTGGATTTTTTCTGAGGCCTTATGTCAAAAGTGCTAAAAAAAGAATGAGCCAGGCCCCTAAGTTTTATTTTTTTGATAACGGAGTGACAAGAGCTATTACAAAAACACTATCGAGCCCTGCGAGTTTCTCTGAAAGAGGTTTTTTATTCGAACAGTGGATGTTGCAAGAAGCTGTTAGAATCAACAGCTATTATCAAAAAGATTGGAACTTCTATTTTTGGAGAACCAGCCATGGTGCAGAGGTGGATCTGATTGTAGAGAAAGCAAATCGGATTATTTATGCCTTTGAGTTTAAATCTAACACCAGTCTATCTTCAGCCGATCTCACTGGATTAAAAGCATTTTTAGGAGATCACCCCAGGGTAAGTTCTTATGTTGTAGCCCCCGTGAATGAACCGTTGA
>JAHFAB010000131.1 GCA_023250795.1 Bacteriovoracaceae bacterium | reverse complement strand
CTCCCAGATGGGTCAAGCAATCAGCGACAAGCGCTGAAGTGCTTCCAATCCCCCCCAGACCGAAAATAAAATTAGACTCCGGATCAAAGCAGTGGCCACCAGCGAAGATTTTTTTTGTGGAGCTGGAAGTAAAATTCAAACTAAGAACTGTTAGCCCTAATTTCCCAGCTAGACTTGCGCCGAGCAAAGCGCCTGGGTGATCGCCTAAGATGATGCAATCGTAGTGGTTATTAAACTTCATTGCTTCGGGGTGATTCTCTGTAGGTTTTGAGGAGTCACGCAGGTTCCCTTCGCCTTACAAACGACAATCGGTCTCTCCAAAACTTCAGCCGAAGAAACCGCAAGCCCTCCCTTTTCAGGAGTGAGTGGCTGTATCACCTTTCTCGCCTCAAACTCCATTTTTCGAGAAGACTTTCCCACTGAAACGATTCGCCCGACGACCTCTATATAGTCCCCTGTATAAACAGGAGCTAAAAAATCCACACTCTCGTAAGCGCGAAACAGACCCTCATCCCCATCATATCGAATGAGAAGTTCTGTTGCCACGTCTCCAAAAAGCTGGAGCATCCGCGCACCATCCACAAGACTCCCTGCGTAATGACCATCATGAGAACTCATTCGCAATCGTAAAACCACCTCTGGAAAACTTGTTTGATTTGACATCCGTACAAGCTAACACGACTTTTTTTACATTTCGAGAGAACAAAGATTCAAGCGCTCGGCTTTACTTCCACTTCACCTGAAGAACTGAGTATGATAGTCAACTAAACCTCCCCAAACAACCCACTCCCCACCATTTTCTCCGTCGCACCTCGCAATGCGCTCAGGTCTTTCTTCCACCCCGCCTGCTTCTCCGTAGACAGTCCCTGCAATCCGCAAAACCACCGCGCCAAATCAGTGGGGGTTTTCAGCACCGTTAGCTGCCCAGAACTCTGCAAGGCTTTTATTTCAGAGAATTTCTCCACTCCCTTGGGGCCCACAGAGAGTGGGATGCCCCAAATCGCTGGCTCCATGGTGTTGTGAATCCCGCCAGAACTAAAGCCTCCTCCGACGTAGGCCCAGGCTGCACAGGAGTAGAGCTCAGACAAGAAACCGATCTCGTTGACCAGAATTACGGGCAACTCTGGACCAGAATCCAAATTTTTAGAAAGTCCCAAAATTTCCGAAGTCTTGAGAATCTTTTTCCCCGTATTTTTTAAAATCATTTCAATCTTGTTCAAATTTTCTCGATCGGTTTTATGCGGGACAACCCAAAAAACTTGTGAAGTTTGGGTCAAGATATCTTTCCAAGTATAAAGATCCTCTTTCCAAACTTGTCCTAAAACGCCCCAAGGCTTTGGGAGTTTTGAAAAAATATCTATCAACTCCCTGGCCCTCGGATTTCCAACCACAGCTCTTTCATAGATCCGATCCCACCTCGGATCTCCTGACACTTCGATTTTTGCACTTGGAAAAAGAGTTCCCAGAGCGGCGCGGTCTTCTTTGTAGACCGTAAAAAGCCACATGGAGGGAAGTTTATAACCTAAGAGACCTGTTATGATTTTGGCAGCTCTCAAAGACGGACGATCCCGTGCGGAAGTAATCACCAGAGGGGTTTTCAGCTCTGATAATCCCACCCAAAGCTCAGGCCAAGCTTCATATTTTGCAGTCACAAAAAGAGCCGGTTCGATCTTTCGAAGGGCTTTTGCCCACTGGCCCTCTCTGGGGGAATAGCCCGTATACAAAAATTTCTCAGCACCTAATTCCTTTTTCAATTTTTCAAGTGAACTCAGAGCTGACTCACTCCAAACGGTGACCAGTACCGAAACTGAGCTTTTCAAAGCTTCCTGAATAAGACTCCACAAAGACTCTAATTCTCCCGCACTAGAAGCATGGAACCAAATCCGTTTTGGGCCAAGAGGGTAGGGGAGATTTTCAGGAAATATTTTTTTGGTTGAAAAAATGTATTTAAATATAATTTCCTGAAATTTACGATAGATTTTTAAACGTTTTGTGTCCATTTTCGCCTTATTGGGACTGCCTTATTTTACCCACCACCTGATCCACGCTGAGCTCTTTCATACAGGCATATCTAGCAAATATCCGATGACAAGTCCTCCCATCTTTTCCACAAGGACGGCACCAGAGATCTGCTCCCATTGCTAAACTCTCCGCTCTCCAAGGTCCAAATCCTAAATCAGGCGTCGTTGGACCAAAAAGAACGTAAGCTTTTTTTCCCAATGCCTCAGCCAGATGTGCCAGCCCTGTGTCGTTTCCAAAGTATTCCTTTGAGCCCGATAATACCTGTGCAACTTGAATCAAATCCCATTTCCCCACACCCGATAAATGAGGGATCCAATGGTATTTCAAAAGCTCAACCAATCGATGGCTCTCAAAATCAGAATCATTTCCTAAAATAACTGGAAAAATACCCAGGGACTGTATCGCCTGAAAATATTTCTCAGTCCCCCATTGTTTCGCACTCCATCTGGAACTCGGCATGACACAGAAGTAAGTGGGCCTTGTCTCAATCGAAAACTCTTTTAGAATATCGACTGGTGTAGAAATTTTTAATAAATGGCTCAAATCAGTCTTTTCATCCCCACTCCCGCCTACCGCTTTGGCAAACTGCCTGCGCATGGGTTGGGGACGAAACCGTCTAGGAAAATATTTTTTAAATATAAAATAAAAAATCCGTCTGAGATACTGCTTCTGTATTACTTTCCAACGCGGGAGAGTCGTCCATTCTTTCAGCCCCCAGAAAATAAAATAGAGGCGAAGCAGCCTTGTCCTCAAACTGCGGTGAAGGTCATAGACCTCGTCGTACTTTTTTTGCCATAAAAGTCGCGAGAGCTCCCACCAGCCCCAAAAACCTAAACGACGATCAAACTCCCAAAGTTTTGTAATTCTGGGGTGTCCCCGGAGTAATGGGGCGTATTCTGCCCCAGTCACCCAATCAGTTTGGCAATGTGTTTGGCCTTCTCCCAAGAGATTCGTTTCCAGAGCAGATGTGGCCAAAATGACATCCCCCAAGCTGCTGAGGCGGAGGATCAGTCTTTTTACAGGCTGGATGATGGGCTTAATTACTGACTTAGCCATGTTTATTCATACCCTAATTTGGGAAAATTTGAAGGAAGACAGAATTTAATTTCACCCCCCACAAGTTTTTTACTTGATTATTTTAGTCAAATATAAGATCCTAGATCTGTACCCGTATGAAGCTTTTATCCATTGTCACCTTTATCGTTATGGTTGCGACTTTTGTTGCTGTCTCAAGATGATCCTCTGAGACTTTGACTTCTTTTTGCAGCCGCTAAAACCGCTTTGATGAGTGTCACTCGAAGCTTTCCCTCTTCGAGCGCCATGAGCCCGTCTATCGTGCATCCTGCCGGTGTCGTGACCTCGTCTTTGAGCGCAGCCGGGTGCTCCCCTCTTTTGAGAACCATTTTTGCAGCCCCTAAAAGCGTTTGAGCAGATAATAGTGTCGCAACTTTCCTGGGTAACCCCACTTTCACCCCCGCCTCGCTGAGAGCCTCTATAATGAGGTAGATGTAGGCAGGCCCACACCCACTGAGCCCCGTCACACCATCCATCAAAGATTCTTCTACTTTGGCTGTTTTTCCAACCGTATTGAAGATTTTTTCTGCCATTTTCAGATGTGCTTCTTTTGCGTTCGGACCCACATTAAGACAGGTCATCCCCTCCCGAATCAGGCATGGAGTGTTGGGCATAGCCCGAATCACCGCTGCTTTTTTCCCCGACCAATTAGAAATAAGATCAGTTGTCAGAGAAGCACAAATGGAGATGAGCAATTTCTCACTCGTAAAATCACCCGAGTGTTGTTTTAAAATCTTTTCGGCCTGATGGGGCTTCACACAGAGGATGATCACTTCGGATTCCTGTATGAGTTTAGTATTTTGTGTGTGGCAATTTATTTTTAATTTTCTTGCTGCATCCTCCGCGCTTTGTTGTGATTGAGTCGTGGCTTGAATCGCGAATTGAGCACTGTCCCGAGAATTCCTGAGGCCCTCTGTCAATGCCTCCCCCATTTTGCCAAACCCTAAGATGCCGATTTTCATAAACCCCCATTTCTTTTGGAGATTATTGCTAAACGCGCAGACTTTGTAAACGTTAACGGGGAAAATAAAGCTCACTCATTTTGACTCAATATGCTATAGACCCACCCTGTGTGTGTGAGATTTTTCCAAACTAGTTCAAAAGCTAGAATTTTAGCGTTTTTTATGGGGCTGTGTCTCCTGAATGGAGTTTTTTTCTCCGGATTTTTTTTCGCAAGCGATTTTTTTATTCGGTCCAGCCAAGCTAAAGAAAACACTCCTTCACTCAATCAAAAGCTCTCGAGCCCTGACGCTTCTATTCGAGTTTTAGCCGCTGTAGAGCTCGCTTTGGGTGAGGGTGTAGAAACGGGTGTACAGTTCCTCTCAAGTCTGATTCAGGATGAGACAGGAGATCAGGAGGGGCGTGCGGTATTTCTGAAACTTTTAAACGACAATTTGGAAGTACGTAAAGACTTAATCAAAACATTCCTCAGATTTGCATTTGATGAAGATACGAACAATCAAAACTACGCGATCAATACTTTGGTGAAAATCCCTCAGAAAAATAATAAAGAAGCAAAGCTCTTCACCCTCGTCCTCGCAAAAGCACTGTTAAACCCGGCCTACATGGTGCGAGAAAATGCGGCTTTAGGTTTGAGAGGGATGAAGGACATTGCTCAAGTGTCCTGGATTTTCCCAGTAATACGTCGAGCTCTTCACCAACCCGATGTGGATATAAAAAAATATGCACTCTCTGGACTTGCGCGACTGGGACCGTTTGATCAGTTTACGGAATTCCCAGAAATCATGTCAGAATTAAAAGCAGCCCTCCAAGACGAGGACCCCCAGGTATTTGCAACCGCTGTAGAAGCACTATCCCACCAATCTAGTCCGAGCGGAAAATTTATCCCTGAAATTACTGAAATATTTCTTGTTCTTTTTAAAAAGGCTGATACCCAATCGATTTATCCCATCACAGAACATTTCAAATTCCTGCTCGAACATAATTTTAAATCTTGGCACTCACCCAGAACTGACCTCTGAAGTTTTGCCTGTTCTGACTCAACTCCTGCATGTGGAGGACACTCAAATTCGACTCTACACTAAGGGAGCTTTAGACAGTTTATTTGAACATCATCTCCTACAACCTAAAATTCTTCCAACACTTCTCCAACTTCTCGAAGACCCTAGCCCATCCGTTCGCGAAAATATATTGGCTATTTTTTCAAATTCTGAAAAAATCAAGCCTGATAAAACCTTTTTGGATCTCATCTATAGTAAACTCTCAGATCCAGCACAAGAAGTACGTACCCAAGCTGTCAGAACTTTGAGTCGATACATTGGAAAAATGGAAACAGCTCCTGAGATTGCACCCCGGTTGATTGAACAAATCCTGAAGGACAATGTAAATCCAGAAATCTTACTACTGAACATGGCTCCACTTTCTACATTGAGTAGTGAAAACGTAGAACTCTTTGAAAAAGTACTCGACGCTTTAAAGGGTCCCCTCTCAAATCCTGTCGAAGGAATTCGATTCGAGGCCTATGCACTTCTACAAAACTTAGCAAAAAATATGAGCTCTAACGAAGAGACTCCAGGCCAGGGTGATATCCATTATTTTATTTTTTTAAATTTAAAATTATTTTTAAAAAACTTCCTTCCTGGCACAAAGGAAATGCAAAAAAACGATATAAGCGAAAAAACATTAAACAAAATCATCAAATTATTGGTTCAGGGCTTGAAAGATGCATCCGACACGATTCGAAATGAATGTGAGCAGACATTGAAAAAACTCGCGAATGAAAATGAAGCTGAGAAATTTCTATTTATCTCGCTCAAAGACCCCGATCAACGACTCCATGAATCGCTCATAAAAATCCTAGCAACCAGCCATCACGATGTACAAAACGACGAAGGTCGCATCCAAGAGATGGTGCAATTACTCAACAATTCTAATGAAGAGTTAAGAAAAGCTGCAATCGAAGGCCTTTATAATCAAAATGAAACTAAATACTTCAATAATTCTGACTATTTTAC
>JAHFAB010000130.1:477-6096 GCA_023250795.1 Bacteriovoracaceae bacterium | reverse complement strand
CTCCCCGGTGACAATCCAAACACCAGCCCATCGTCAGCGGCGCTTTTTGTTCAATCCGAGCCATCTCTTTCACATTTCCGTGGCAAGTCTCGCAGGAAACTCCCATGGCCACGTGTCTTTTGTGAGGAAAATAAACATAATCAGGCAATTCGTGAACCCGAACCCACTCGATGGGTTGATTGTCTTCGAAGTGTTTTCTCAAATTCTGGATCAGTGGACTATCCAGCTTCACCACAGAATGACAATTCATACAGACATTCATCGCTGGAATCGTCGCGTGCCTGGATTTTTCCACATTAGAGTGGCAATAAGCGCACGCAATCTTATAAAGCCCCGCATGTTTTTTATGACTGAAAGGAATGGGCTGTTCCGGAGCATATCCCTGATTGCTCGCGTTAGGGTAAAACGAGGCTAACGCAATGGCTCCTAAAATCATCAACGGAAAAACCAACCCAAGAGCGACTTTCAATTGAATTTTAATCGGCTTGCCGGACATGTTGTGCACCCACGTTAATTGTTTGGAACTCTTTGGTTTTAAATCGAATTGAAGAAATTATCTAGAAAAATTTTCGCAAGATCCTTATTGCGCTCCGCCATGACCTCACTAAAATATAATATGAGTTTGGGTTGTCGAATTTTTAGAATAGGATAGATTGCTTAGAAAGGGAGCCACACTATGCACAATACTCGGTTAATCAATGCTCTAGTATGTCTTTTATCCGCTTTCCTTCTCGGAATGCCTGTTACTGGATATAGTTTCCCCGCTCAATTTGGGCTCTCACCGGACAATTCAAATGAGTTTGTTATCAATACGATTCATTCTGCAAAAAAGGAAATTTTGCTGAACATTTATGAATTTGAAAATGAGTCCATTGCACGAGCACTCATTGAGCGCCTCGGCGCAGAAGTGTCCATCATAATGCTCATCGAAGGAAAGCCTGTAAACCCCATCACAGCAGGAAGTAAGAAAATATTTTCTATGATCCAGGCGGGTATGGACGCTCAAAAGAGCGCAAAAAGTCACATTTTCATGATGACTGGAGAAAAAAATGGGGGCAAACGCCGGTTTGTCTTTGATCATGCCAAATACTTAGTTTTAGACTCGAATCGAGTCTATATCACTTCTGAAAATTTTTCAAAATCAGGACACCCTGTTGCTGGAACCGTAGGGAATCGTGGCTGGCAAACACTTCTTGAAAGCCCAGAGTTTGCAAAAAAATTAACGGATATTTTCAATTCAGATATCAATCCGAGTTTTGGGGATATTGTAGATTTCAAAAGCCTTTTTCACCCTGACTTAGAATCATTAAGAGACGATTTGGGAGCGACTCAGCCTCACCTAAATAGCACTACTGGAAAAGGTGACGTGGCTCAAGCAGATCTAGTCACTTCTCCAAATTCTGAAAAAGCTGTGGTGGACCTCATTCACTCCGCACAGAAAAATTTAGAAGTCGAATTTATGTCCCTGCCCAGCACATGGCTCGTGGATAATACTCAGAGAAAACCGAGTCCATTTGTAGATGAACTTGTTCAAAGAGCAAAAAACGGAGTGGATATCAAAGTTCTTTTGAACGACGAGTGGGTTTTCGCTTCTTCAGTACCTCCGAACCACAAACCAAAGGCCAACGAAATCACAGCGCAATACCTACTGGATACGACCAAGTGCTTTGCACATCCTATTGTTGCCAGAATTGTCGATGTCAAAGCGGTGGGAATTACTTACATTCATAATAAGGGGATCCTTGTAGACGGTGAAAAAGCCTTCGTGAGCTCCATCAATGGCACTCAGAATTCTGTCATGAATAACCGTGAAGTCGGCGTTATCTTGAGTAGTCCCGATGCTGCCAGTTACTATGCAAAAGCCTTTGACTCCGACTGGAAAAACTCTCCCGCAATTGCTGCGGGCGGTGGGGCGTGCCGCTAGAGCCAATATTCAACGGTGAAAGTTGGCATGGCAGTCGGCTTTAGCGTTTTTTCGGGTTCTGAGGCTGCATTCATTCACAAAAAAAGACTCACATCCTTTTAGAGTCTTGAATTTTTCGAAGACCCAACCCGTTTCTTTCTGACCGTCTCGAGTGCCGCTATAGGCTCCATAAGTTCCAGACAAGCAGACGTATTTTTCACCATGAGTTTTGTTCTTCCAGATCCGGAGCCACCTGTTACAGTCGTGTATGTCCATAGCATTGCGAGCAAGATAAGACTGAAAACCACCATTACCGATGGCAGTGATTTCCATATATCCAGTTTCCTTTTTACTCAACGAATCATATCCCATGCTATCGCATTCCATTTTTGCGTCTTTGACCGGAAAGCATTGCCAATAAGGATAGGCCATGTTTTTTTCTCCGGAAAAAGGCGTTAATTCCAAAACTCCACAGGTGTTGATTGCGAGGTCCTCTTCCGTCAAAAGCCCGTAGTCATCGCCAATCAGACCGTATGGATAACTGGATTTGAGTATCTCCAAATGAGTTTTGTTAGTATTCGCAAAAGCAACAGACAAGAGGGCATGTATGCAAGCTATGGGTACAACTATTTTCCACATTTTTCGACTTCCTTTAAATATTTGAGAAATGGAGCCACGTCTTTCTGTGACTTTGGATTGCCGTTTAATAAACCCTTGAGAGCCCCTTTGTATTCCTCTGCGGCTTCCACCCAAGTGGCCAATCGTTTCAACCTGACAGATGCGATCTCTTTCTTGCGAAAAAGCCAACGAACCCCCGCACAGATGTTTACGCTGGCACATCGGAGTTCGGCTTTTTGAGTCCTCTCTTTTGCTTTGCTATCACATTGTTCCTAATTAATTATTTTTCGTCATAAATATTGTTAGACACCGATGGTCCGTGACGCGCGATCAGCTCACGATAGGTCACGTTAGTTTTCATAGGACTATGAAAGAAATTTCCCCACGTATTCCTTTCAGATCGACACGCTAACTGCATTTTAGTGGGTGGTCAATTTCTTTTAGGTGCTCTTCTATATTTAGCCTCAGAAAGGAGGCATGAAATGCCGACCAAAACATCTTCTCGCCCCAAGGCAGTTGATGGCTCTGTTTTGCTCTGACAGCGGACTAGATGCTACCAAGCTCTTCACACCAAAACCGTCAAATCAGCTCAAGAAAAATGCGAGGTTTTAAGATTTTTATACCCTCATATTCTTTGAGTGTTAAAAGATCCGAATCTCCACTCACAATATAGTTAGCCTTTCCTTCAAGTGCAGTCAGGATGTATTTGAAGTCATCGGAGTCTGAAAGTGAGAGAGGATAAGAACTCTGCTCATATCCAGAGGCCTCAATGATTTCGCTTTCCACTTCTAAGAGTTGACACATCGTTTCTATCTCAGCATCAGAACCGGAAATCAATTTACGGACTTTCGGATAAGATAGACATCTCCTCACTTCTTCAAAGATCGCTGAAGATCCAATCAATGTAAAAGATTTATCAACCAGAAAATTCCTCACTATCTGACCAGGAGGTCCATTAGGATTAATCAATGCGCTAGCAAAAACATTTGCATCTATAACAGCTCGAATGATCATCTAACTTTTTATATGAGTTTTATTAGTTTTGAAGTTTTTGTTAAGTTTACGAGTTTCTCGTTTCGATTCATTGGCAAGTGCCATCACTGCTTCTTCACTCATTGAATTTTCTGACTGATTCTTTATGGCTTTAGCCTGACGATCCATGAACTCAAGAACTTGATTCCTGGCAAGTTGCATAATCTTTTCCATTTTTTCGATTGGAATAACGGCTGCAAGAGGCCTACCCTTTCGCTCAATAATGAACTCATCTTGTCGTAAAAAAACACGATTCAGTATGTCTCCCAGTTGCTGTCTCACTTTTAGGGTCGAAATTTTGTAAGTCATAAAAACCTCCTATAACTATACTAACTATTATAGTTGATAAAGTTGTAGGAGTCAAGTGTGTAATCAAACAAGTCGGCTCCTAATGAGATAAGGCAGGATGTCGTAGCAAAACATATAGTCACAGTCTCAAATAAGGCCGCATTTTCTCCACCCCAAAGCGATCAATCGCACTGAGACGGTTGTGAGAAGCGCACAAGACAGTAAGATTTTCCTGTTCAGAGCTTCCTCCCACCGCTACTGGCACGATGTGCTCAACTCGGAGGAAATATTTTTCAGTACAACGTTTTCCCGTGATTGGAGAAATGAAAGTGCATTGACAACCAGCCCGGTTAAACGCGGTTTTTTTCTCAAAAACTGAGATATTGTCTCTTCTTGTTTGTGGAGAATGGGTTTTTACTTCTTCAGAAGAAGTAGCTTTTACAGATTTTACCGCATCTTCTACCACCTCCTCTTTTTTCAGCGCCTTCTTCAATCCACACTTAAAGATCTCAGCATAGCTTGGATCTGTGTTCCCCTTCTGCTGTAACTTTGCCTTCATCTCAGCAATCAGCTCCATCAGTTCCTCATCCGCTACTAAACGAAGTTCAGACTGAGTCCCGCTCAAAATCCTGATTTTTTCTTTTGGAAATGCTTCGGGTGAAATCTCTGCAAAAACCTTCTCAGCCTCTACTCGTGATTTACTCTCCACTTGCTTGAGTAGGTCCTGTTTTTCTTCTTTCGAGTATTTCTTGTCTCTTTTGTAGTTCTCATGACGCACAAATTTTTGAAACGATCCTATGACTGAAAGACTAAGATCTCCCTTTTCCAATGACTCTTTGATTTCGGGAAGTTCCAAGGACAGGCGCATGGCATCTATACGAAGCTGGGCACCAGAGTTGCAGTATTTTAGATGCTGAGTGCAATACTCAAACATGCTGCTAAACCCCAGACGAGCATAAAGCCGTCTACTCTGAATTTCACGCAGGTGATCTAAAACTAGATTTGTACTTTCGCGTTCCAGTAATACTGCTTTTTCTGTCTGTTCCAGAAGCTCTGAGTCGGATAGTTTTCTGATGTCGGTTGTTTGCATAATTAACCTCGTTTTCTAGATGAGGTCATAGCAAATAATTTATTAAAAATCACTAAAAAATAGCTTTTATTAAGAAAAAAAATTAAAAACTGTAGTTTTTGAAACCACTCCAAAAGATGTTTTTTTATACTCGGCGACATAAATAATTACTTAAGATTGTGAGTAGATTTTGAGACGAAACAAGGAAGGCAAGTAAAAAAATCGGAAGCATCCCCACTGTGGGATGTGAGGATTTTTTTACAAGCTTGACGAAGTTGCAAGCCGAAAGATACCACAAGATACGCAATTATTTATGTCGCCGAGTATATTTTAAAAACAAGCTTTCTCGAAGCAATGTATGACTTAATAAATTAATACTGTTTACAAATAAAAAATCCAAACCGATATATTTGACAAAATTAGTCAATTTATGCTATTCCTATACAGCCTCAGAAAGGAGGCCCTGAATGTCAAAGTCGCAAAAAAAACCCTGTAAAAAATCCATAAATTACAAAACAGAACTAGGACTTGGAATTGCCCTTCTCTGCGTATTCACCTTTGCTGCAATTGATAAACAAAACAGTACCTTAGGACCGAAAAGTAACTCTGCGAATGAAATTCAAAATCGTTTCAAAAGCCAAATCGAAGAAGATCTGCAAGCCTCTATAAAAACAAATGCTCAGTCTGTATCCTTACAAGAATGGACGAA
>JAHFAB010000130.1:0-437 GCA_023250795.1 Bacteriovoracaceae bacterium | reverse complement strand
GTCGCATGGCAAACTCTTTGTGAGAGCCTGATCTTATTACCCCCAGAAACCTTGGCCCTGTTTGAAGAAGAGCTCACCCAGCCAGAAAACAAAAATAATCTTCCACCCGAGTGCCAAACTTCTCTGTCCAAAAGTTCTCTTGGCATAAAGCTAAAAAAATATTGGTCTCAATTTGAATCCTTTCCACAAATCGGAAAACCTGCCAAATCTAGGTCCAAGAAAACACTTACAAAATCCCTCACTCATAAAATGGTGAGCTCCTTTGCTACTTTGAAAAATGGAGAATTCGCACTGACCTTTGAAGGAGGTCCTCACACTGAAAATACTAAAAAAATAATTAAAACACTGTCAGCCTTTCATGTTCACGCCACATTTTTTATATCTCAAGAAAATTTCAAAAAAAATCCAGACGTCGTTCTTCTTCTAGCAGAAAATGG
>JAHFAB010000129.1 GCA_023250795.1 Bacteriovoracaceae bacterium | reverse complement strand
CGCGGTCAAAAACGCGACCCTCAAACTGGATCTCGCCTTCTAAGGGAGCAAGAATCCCAGCCAGCGTTTGTAAGAAAGTAGTTTTTCCATAACCGTTTGGAGCGATGATTAAATTCAACCCCGATTTTATAGAAATCAGATCACGAACCGAGTCAACTTCTAGCAAAACTGTTTTCGCAGCCCGCCCTATTTTTAGATTATGAAATGACAGTGTCTTCATCGATAAACTCAGTGCTCAAGAGTCGGTTTTTTACAGTTTTTAGTTTTTGACTGACAAAGTAGATCACAATAGCCACGAAAAGTGGAGACCCTAAAGTCAGAAATCCAAATAAAGTTCCACCTGCGAGTGAAATAAAGTTTACAAGCCAGGGTCTTCCCGCGTCTCCTTCGAGTGCCAGGGAGGAAGCGAAAACGATGGCGCTCAGATTGATCAAACCAAAAGAAACCCAGTCCTGGTACAAAAATTGAGACTGTCCCAAAAGAATCATCACACCGAGAGCTAACCAAAGAATGCCAAACTGGATGATTTGAGAAAATAAAATGGCTGTCAAAAAACTTCTGGCCCCATTTTTAGGGTCATGTTGAATGATTAATTTTTTCCAATGCGATACGGAGTAAAGCGCGCGTTGTAAGGGCAGTTGTACTATAAATAATGAATAAAAAAGCTGCTTATGGTTGAGTAAACTCAAAATGAATAAACTGAAGAAAAGTCCTAATCCAGTATTCCCTCGTCTAAGTTCATGTCGAAGATAAATTTTACAAAACGAAAGGGAGGGTCTGTCCCAAAAGTTTTCTTGAAACAGTTTTTTAGGTAGCCAAAGGGGGGGAAGTTCCAGCACTTCTACCCATCCAGGAAGAATCAAAACAACTGCGCTGAGAATCCAAAGGGGTAAAAAAGCGAATTCTTTATGAGTTCCAAGTTCTAAAAAAATCTGAAGCAAAATAGTAAGGGTAATCGAATAAATGAGCGACAAGAGTCCCCAAGAAATAAAGTACTCTTTGCACCATCGGATAAAATCGAGCAGTTTGAGTCGGGCTAAACTCATAATGTGGGGCTGCCTAATGAGTAACCAGAGGTTTATCTGATGGATCCATCCCTTGAGCCAATTGAGTGACTTGGATCACATCAAAATCCAATAAAGCTTCGCCTTCTTTTGTCCCGATATCATTCACCCAAGATAAAACAAAACGATAAGAGCCAAAGAGTTGAATGGGAAATCCCCCAAACCTAAAAACCGCCTTCATTCGTTTTTGCTCTGTGGGGATGTGCATATCGCCTGAGCCCACCAGGGCTTGCTTGCCGTCCGGAGTGAAAAGGTGAATAAACATTTTCCCCTTGGCTGCTGATGCAGTTGTTTTTTCTAAAGCCAGAGAGATCACCAGCGTTTGGAGCTGGATGGGTAAAGTGGGCACTCTGACTTCTTCGATGAGATCAAAGACTGAAAGTTGTCCGGTCTGCTGATCCACGGAAGCTCCCTGTGACAGACTTGCAAAATGGAGTTTTAGTGACATGAGGGGAGCATAGCGCAAATTTTCGTGAAGGGGGAGAAAGAATTATGATACGAATAAGGGAGCGCATATGGAATACGATTATGATTTTATCATTATAGGCTCAGGCTTTGGCGGCAGCGTTTCAGCGATGCGTTTGGCTGAAAAAGGATATTCTGTTTGTGTCATAGAGCGTGGGAAACGCTTTAGTCCAGAAGATTACCCCAAAACAAATTGGGACATCCGTCGCTATCTATGGTTTCCACTTTTCAAATGTTTCGGGATCCAAAATCTAAGTCTTTTTAAAAATATATTAGTCTTAAGCGGCACAGGAGTGGGAGGGGGAAGCTTGGTTTATGCCAATACTTTGCTCCAACCTGGAAAAGAATTTTTCGAATCTCCCGTTTGGAAAGATCTAGCTGATTGGAAAAACGAACTCGAGCCGTTTTACGGAGTTGCCAAGAAAATGTTAGGCGTAGTGACTAATCCCAAACTCACTTTTATAGACGAAAAATTGAGGGAATGTGCCAAAGAGCTTGGAAAAGAGAACACGTTCAAGCCCTCCGAAGTGGGAGTTTTTTTTGGAGATCCGGGGAAAAAAGTTCCAGACCCCTATTTTGGTGGAGCAGGACCTGAACGAAGCGGTTGTATCTATTGTGGAGGTTGTATGGTGGGGTGTCGCCACCTTGCAAAAAATACTTTAGATAAAAATTACCTCTATTTTGCAGAGAAAATGGGAGCGAAAATTCTCCCAGAAACAAATGTAAAAAACTTGCGGCCATTGGATCGTGAAGGTTACGAAGTTGAAATCGAGACTTCCACCGCTTGGTTTAGAAAGAATCCCAGAAAACTCAGAGCAAAGCGTGTGATTGTGGCTGCAGGAGTCTTAGGCACCGTTCATCTTCTTTTGAAATGTAAAAATGTGACAAAAACCCTTCCCAAACTCTCACCTAGGTTGGGGCACGATGTGAGAACCAATAGTGAGGCACTCATTGGCGTCACGACGAGAAAATATCGATCAGAGATCAACTGTTCAGAGGGGGTTGCTATTTCTTCTATTTTTCACCCCGATGATCACACTCATATTGAGCCTGTCCGGTACCCTCGTGGTTCGGATTTCATGAGATTACTTGCAGGTCCCATGGTGGATGGAACTTCTCACGCGAATTGGATTTTACGACCGATCAAGTTTTGTTGGACTTTACTAATACGTCCGTTTGAGACACTTAAACTTCTCTTGAACTTCAGATGGGCCGAAACCACCGTGATTTTTCTCGTGATGCAGACTTTAGACAATAAGATGCAGTTTCGTCTTGGGAGAAATCTTTTCACTTTATTTGGAAAGCGTATGACGACCAAGCCCGAGGTGGGTTCTCGGAAAATCCCGTCTTACATTCCCGTCGGGCATCAGGTGGCCCGGGCTTTTGCAGAGAAAGTAGATGGGATCCCACAGAGCGCTGTGAACGAAGTTTTGCTCAATATTCCGACTACTGCTCATATCTTGGGAGGATGTGGGATTGGAGCATCGCCTGAGACTGGCGTGATTGATATCAGTCACGAAGTGTTTGGTTACTCAGGACTGTATATCTGCGATGGTTCCGTCATTCCTGCAAACTTGGGAGTTAACCCGAGTTTGACCATTACAGCACTTACGGAGCGAGCGATGAGCAGAATTCGCTCAAAGTGTGGTCAAAAAATTAATGAGGATACTCATTAATTAACTATTGACTTTAATGAGTATACTCATTAATATTGAATTATGGTTTTACAGCAGCTTTTAATCAGCATTAGAGAATGGAAGGAGAGAGCAGAAGAAATTAGGAAAAGTGCTGTTCTGAGGGACCATACGATTCTTCTTCCTAAAGAAAGAGCACTAGCAGTAATCGGAGTTCGCCGCTGTGGAAAAACATGGGCGGCCATCCAGTGTGCGTACCAGGTTTCTGAGAAGGTATTATATTATAATTTTGAAGATCCCTTGTTTTTAGGGGGCGGAAGTACGCATTCTTTAGATGAACTATTAACGCTCTATAAAGAAGAGTACGGGCACTCTCCTGAAGTCATAGTTTTAGATGAAATACAAAACGTCAATGGATGGGAACGTTGGGTTCGAAAACAAATTGATCTCAATCGATACCAAATCATTGTCACAGGGTCTTCTTCTCGCATGTTGAGCACTGAGCTAGCTACATCGCTCACTGGACGTGTAAAGGTCCTTAATCTATGGCCCCTTTCTTTCAAAGAAGTTTTAGATTTCGAAAAGAAGACTCATTCTGATTTGCTTTCTGAGTTTGGTCGATATTTGAAATGGGGTGGTTTTCCCAAAGTAGTTCATACACAAGAGGAGAACGAACGGGTTGATTTACTCCAACAGTACTTGTATGATATTATCTCAAAGGATGTCGTAGCCAGAAATGAAATTCGAAACAGAAAAGCACTAGATCAGCTTGTGGGCTGGTATTTCAACAATGCAAGCTGTCTCCATTCTTATAGTAGTATCCAAAAGGCATTTGATATTCCAACAAGGACATCTTCGGATTTGACTCGGTTTCTCAATGAAGCGTTCTTAGTTTTTGAAGTCAATCGCTATCACTTGAACCTAAAAGTCCAAACCAGAGATCCAAAAAAAGTTTATGTGATTGATATGGGTATGAGGAATGTGATCATTCGTGCTGATCGAATGGATCGGGGAAGACAGACTGAGAATGCTGTATTTCTAGAGCTTTGCCGTCGTAAAAGTGAAATTTCTTACTTTAAAGGCAAGGGTGAGGTGGACTTTGTTCTGACCCATCTTGGTAAACCTCTTCAAGCAATTCAGGTTTGTGATGCCAATTTAGAAAATGAAGCTACCGAAAAGCGTGAGATCAATTCTCTCTTGGAGTGCCTAAAAACTTTGAAATTGCGTGAAGGACTGATCCTTACACGAAACCTGAGAGAGACTAGGAAGTTTGAGGGATATACGATTCAGTGTTTGCCAGTGCATGAGTGGATTATGCGCGACGGTTCCTAAAAAACCCGCTCAAAACTTTCCCACACTCGGGCATGTTCACCCACTCCACTGAAAACCTGTGATTTGTTTTACTGTCTTCGTGTAAACGGTAGCCCAAACTCAGAGCTCCACCTTTCAGGTCTTGAGCACCGTATATCACTTTTGTAATTCGGGCTTGTTGACAAGCCGCCAGGCACATAGGGCAAGGCTCAAGAGTGACGACTAAAGTGCAATCAGTGAGTCTCCAAGATTTTAATTTTCGGGCGGCAGACCTGAGGGCTAAGATCTCAGCATGAGCAGTAGGGTCATGTTTTTTTTCGCGTAGATTGTAAGCACGACTAATGACTTTATCCTGATAAAGAACAAGGGCTCCGACTGGGACTTCATTTTTAGAGGCGGCTTTTTGAGCGAGTTTCAAGGCAGTATTGAGATATTTTTGCTCTAGCGCAACATTTTTTTTCATTTTGTTGAACAGAGTATTACAAAAATACTCGATAATTAATGCGAAGTACTAATCCCAGTTTTTTTGCTCTGGCTTTTCCAATTGAAATTTTTCCTGATTCCATTTTAGATATATCACTCTGTTCACAAACTATTTTTTCAGCAAGCCTGAGCTGGCTCAGACCTGACTTTAATCGAGCTATTCGAAGAGCAACACCCGGACGTATAGAAGAATCAATCAGACTTGGAAACATCTTCTCAGCAGGAATGATTTCTCCATTTTCTTGTGCAGCACTCAAAATCTCTCTGACTTGAGTTCGAACATTTTTAATATTGTCATTTGGAACAAGGAAAATCTTAGATTTTTCTTCTCCAATAATAACTCTTACTTCAGTAAGGCGCTCCTTCGCGTGTGCCCGCATAATACACCTCTATAATATGGATCTGGTCATTAATCACTTTCCAGCACGCTACATAGCGATAGCTTAAATGGCAGTGGTGTTCACCAGGACCCAACTTTGAATAATTTGACCAATCTGTTCTAACTGGACCGTTCACCTGAATATCAATCAAAAGAAGTTCGAGAAAATCTCGCTGCTTTTGAGGAAGCCTTGCAACTTGTTTACTTGCTTTTTTGGTAAACCCAATCTTCCAGCTCAAGGTTTGATTATATAGTATTTATAACCCTATGGCAATTACAACCATGTATTATTATTTCCTCTATGAAATCATAGAGATGAAAAATATCTTCTTGGACTATCTCCGGTTTGCTTTTCTTTCGGCCTCTTCATTTCTAGTCTCATGTTCATTTTCTAAGTCACTCTCTTCTTCGTGCTCAGGTCCGATATCACTGAGTTTGGAAGAGCGCAATTCTTCGATTCGTTTATTTAGCTCTTCTTGGTTCATGAGATAGCGAGCGGAACTGTAGAGGCCTGTAATTTTCTTGAGTCTTTGGATGACGGCTTTGAGCATTCGACGATCGGGGCGAGAGAGAGGGGCGAATTTAACTCCTACTCCTTTTGGATGGGTGACGGTGCTATGCGTTCTCCACACGGCAACCCCAATGCTACGAAAAGTTTGCCCAAAAACAGTAAACTCAAGAGTGAGTGGCTCGTCTTGGTTAATCTCAGTGCGAACTTTGATAAAACAACCACCCATGGAAATATCTAAAATTTCAGCTTCAAAGGG
>JAHFAB010000128.1 GCA_023250795.1 Bacteriovoracaceae bacterium | reverse complement strand
TTCAAAAAGTTGAGTCCGGAGAAAAAAAACTAGGGATTGCACTTCTTGAAAATGCACTGGCTGCTCGGAAAAGAGGAAGTCCCATCGAGATCATCTATCCAAGTGACGGGGGAGTGCTCATCCCGAGCGTTCAAGTGATTTTGAACCATGCCCAAAATCAAGAATCCGCAGCACTCTTTGCAGATTTCATATTAAGCCCCGATGGACAAAAACTTTTGCTCAACGGTTATATGTACAGTGTACGCAAAGATATCCAACCACCAGAGGGAGCGGAAAACTTTTCTGAAGTCACTCGGGCGCACACACCTTGGACTGCTCAGTTTATTGAGCAAGTAGGAGCGGAAACTCAAACCATCAAGAAGAAATTTTCTGAAATGATTTTAGAATAGCTTTTTATGGGGGAATATTTTCAGAGCCATTCGTTTATCAAGTCTCTAGAAATCACAGCCATTACTGGACTCTTGGGAAGTTTTTTTGCAGTGAGCCTTGGAACTTATTTTGCAAGACGATTCGCTCTTTTTCAATGGAGACTCAAAAGAACTCAAAGACTCTTACTCCTACTCCCTTATCTCATCCCTAACTTTGTCTTAGCCATTGCCTATGTTCTCACCTGGAACCCCACGACTGGACTGCTCAATGCATGGCTCCCTCTCCCCTTTTCTCTCTATGGAATGTCAGGCATGATCCTTCTCTTTGGCATAGTCCATTTGCCTGTGGCATTTTTGATGCTGGAAAATAAATTTGAACGCCTCGACAGTTCTCTTAGAGAGGCGGCTGTCTTATCGGGAGCGAACACTTTTGAGCTGATCTGGAAAATAGAACTCCCCTTACTCAAACCGACTCTGCTCAGTGCCTTTGGTCTTTGCTTCGCTCTAAACATCTCAGCCTTTGCTATCCCAGCTTGGATTGGCGCACCAGAAAAAGTCTATCCTCTCACTTATAAAATCTATCAAAGCGTCTCATTAGGAGGAGCGACTGGGCTTTCTCAGGCGGCTTGGATTTCACTGGTTTTGTTTTTCCTAGCTGTACCGTCACTGATATTAAACGCTTTGACGCAAAGAAATGAAAAGCGATACATCACTCTCAGCGGAAAATCGTCTCGGAAGAATGAGCTCGAACTCTCAGGCTCTTCTTTTATTTTTTTCCAAATTATTTTTGTAATGAGTCAAGCGGTATTTTGGGTGATTCCTCTGACGACTCTTTTCGTTTCTACTCTCGTCAAACCTGGTTGCCTCCAGCAGGCTGGTCTTTCATGCTTGCGGGATGCATCTCTGCACTCTTACTCTTATGTTTTATTCGAACTTTCTGAAACACGAGACGCACTCAAAGGAAGCCTACTTTATGGAGGCGCTAGTGCTCTTTTGATTTTAGTCCTCTGTGTTTTGACTTTGATCCTCTTTTCTAAATCTCCAAGACTTCTAAGAACCGTTGAGTGGATTTTTGGGATCCCCGTTGTGACACCCGGAGCGATCATAGCCATTGGGTTGATAGTTTTATTTTCAGGGTCTTCGTGGCTCAATCTTTACAACACTCCCTGGATCGTTGTACTGGCTTATATTCTAAAACACTTCAATCTAGCCTTTCAGTCTATTCGAACAGGTTACATGAACCTTTCCCAGTCTCTCATTGAGGCGGCAAGGATTTCTGGAGCGAGTACACTGAAAATATGGATAAAAATTATATTACCGATTCTAAAATCAGATTGCTTAGGGAGTTTTTTTCTGGTCTTAATCCCGATTTTGGGAGAGCTCACCATGTCTGTTTTTTTAACCAGTCCCTCATTTCGCTCCATTGGGACTGTTTTATTTGACCTCCAAGATTACTCTGACCAAGCCTCAGCTGGGGCACTTTCCATTTTACTGATATTAATGATACTTACTCTCAATCAAACGGCACGGGCTTTGAGCCGTGGGAAGCTGGGGTATTAATGGCAAGTTTAGAAGTTTTGAATTTAGAAAAATCTTATGGAAAGCATAAAATCCTGCACAGCATCTCGTTTGAAATCAAATCTGGCCAATTTCTTTCTCTCCTGGGTCCTTCTGGATCTGGAAAAACCACGATTTTAAGATGCATTGCGGGGCTGGAAAGACCGGATTACACAGGAGCTTCTGATTCACATATTAAAATTGGCCCTCGTGAGGTTTCTGGGCAAATTTCTAACCAAACCACTAAAAAGAAAGAATTCATCCCCCCAGAAAAGCGAAACCTAGGGATGGTTTTTCAAAACTACGCTGTTTGGCCCCACCTCAATGTTTATGAAAACGTGGCATTTCCTTTGAAAATGAAGGCGAAAACCACTTCTTCACCTACTTCTTTTGGCGAAGTGAAAGAAAAAACAATGAAAGCGATTGAATGTGTCAAATTGACAGGTTTAGAAAAACGCTATGCCTTTGAACTCTCTGGAGGGCAACAGCAGCGTGTCGCTTTGGCGCGAGCCCTGGCCATGTCTCCAGAAATTCTTTTACTCGACGAACCTTTGAGTAATCTCGACGCACTTTTACGCGAAGAACTCGGAGCAGAGATCAGGAGACTCCAACAGAAACTAGGTCTGACCACGATTCTGGTCACTCACGATCAAAAAGAAGCCCTCACCCTTTCTGACCAAGTCATTATTCTAAACGGTGGGAAAATCGACGCACTGGGAACTCCAGAAGAACTTTATGCAAAACCCCCCACTCCTTTTTCTACGGAGTTTTTGTTGGGAAGAGAGAGCGGGTTTAGGAAGAGGTTTGGTGATATGGTGGTTTCCACGAGATAAGAAGAGTGTTGAATTTAACAAACCCTTAAGCAGCTTTCTTCATCTTTCTCAGACCATCTAGAATAAACATTCGCATCAAAACTTGATATGGAACGCCTTTTGTTTCTGCCACACCTTTTAACTCCAGAATAGTCCGCGCCTCCAAGGCAACACTCGTGGGCTGTTTTCTTTTTGTCTTGAGTTGTTTCATGAATGCGACTATTTTTTTCTCATCAAACGCAACATTTTTATACTCTTTAAGAGATTTTGCATACATTTTCATAAATTTCCCTTTCTTTTCTATTTGCAACCCTTGAACTAATGGGTCTTATTTTTCCATCTCTCAATGTAAAAACTATTGTGAGAATTTTTCCCTGAATTGTTGAACCAATAACAGCCAATCTCTCTTCTTCTACTACTGGAGAAAATTGAACACCGAGTGGTGCTAGCAGACCACTTACAAATACTTCTTCTACCTCTACATTCAAAACTCCATGTTTGATTTGACTTTTTGAAGAATTACCCTCATCCCAATCAAAATGAAAAATGGAAGTTTCCAACAACCAAAGAGCTAACCACTCAATAAATTCAAACTGAGCCATATACAAACCTTAGTGTATCACACTATACTATTATTACAAAATAATTGATTATCTAACTAATATTATAGCAAACCATTTTTCAGTATCTTCAATCAGTTTATGTTCAGAGCTTATTCTAAAAAGTTCTTTTTTAGAAATACCATCGAGAGTGGAATCTTCGAAATAATTAGTTACAAGCCAACGCTTCATAAATTTCCAGCAAAGTTCAAAAGTAAATTTAAAATTCTGAATCACCCCTGCTCTAATAGTATTTTTTTCGTCATCTTCAAAGAGGTCCATTTTGTCTGTATTCAGAGCAAAAGCTACAGCTTTTTCATAAGATGCAACCGCTTTTTCTAAGCTTTCAAGCACCAACGGCATGTTTTATAAAATCTCCATTTCATTACAAATTTTCACTATGAATTATACCCAACACCCAACAAGATAAAAATAGGGTGGCCGTCTATTTCTTCTCTATAATACACGTAATAGACACTAATGACGATTACGTGTATTATAGAAATATGAGCAACCAACAACTGATAGAAATCTTTCACCTCATTTTTTTACGTCACCTGGGGGGAAAAATACAAAAAGAGCACTATGCTCTCAAAAGAGGATGTAATCTTCGCTTCTATTTTAAAAGCATTCGATACTCTGAAGATATGGATTTTGATATTAAGACAGTAGCCAGAAACACTCTCCAGTCAAATATTCGAAAAATTCTAAAATCCCCTTCACTCACAAAAACACTCTCAGCGAAAGGCCTCGAAATCATTGATTCGTCTGAGCCCAAACAAACTGACACCACTCAACGCTGGAAAATATCGCTTAGAACAAAAGAGAATCGACTTCCAATCCCAACTAAACTAGAGTTCTCACGACGAAAAATGACTTCTAATGTTTTATTTGAAGCGGTGGATCCAGAACTGGTACAAGACTATGGTCTTTACCCCATCTACTCGAATCACTATGGTATCCAAGACGCACTTGATCAAAAAATTTCGGCTCTCATTCACCGAACCGAAATCCAAGCTCGAGATGTTTTTGATATTGATCTCATCCACTTATCTCAGCGTAAATTAAAAACTAAGAGCAATCTCACCAAAGAAGATCTAACCAGGGGACAGGAGAATGCGCTTACTCTTCGCTTTCATGATTTTAAAGGTCAAGTCGTAGCCTATCTTTTGCCAGAATTTCAAATTCACTACGATCAACGCAGGTGGAATACGATACTTGAAAACGTAGTCGATTTGTTAGAAAGCATGAAATCATGACGCTATTAGATGCCCTTTCAAAATTATCACGGCTTTCTTTTGGAGTTTTTCAAACCTCTGATGCAGCCGCCTGTTTGCGGATCAGCCCAAGCACCGCTAGTAAAATCTTGAGCCGTTTAAACTCTGCTAAAATGCTTATTCACCTTGCTCGCGCGCGTTGGGCCTTTCCAACTCTGGCCGACAAACTCATTATTCCAGAACATCTGACAGCCCCATGGCCCAGCTACATCTCCCTGCAGACTGCCCTTCATCATCATGGACTCATTAACCAAATACCCTCTGTCACATACGCTGTCTCATTGAACCGCACTCGAGTTTACAAGACAGAGATGGGTGTTTTTTCTATTCATCAACTCAAGCCTGATTTTTTCTTTGGTTACGAAACAATAGGCATATCCGGGATCAAATTAGCGACTCCTGAAAAAGCACTGCTAGATATTCTCTATCTGAGCCCAGCTCGCTCCCTTCTTTTTAAAACTTTACCCGAAGTAGAGATTTCGCGTCGTTTTAGGATCAGTTTTGCAAGAGAGATGATCGAGAAAATTACTTCAAAACAAAGAAGAAGTTTGGTCAAAAATAGATTTGAGGGATTAATTACACCATCAAACTAAATGTTCCTCGTTAATCTCCAAAACCAAAGCAAGCCGTTTTTTCACTTCAAAAAGAACAAACTCGTTCACTTTACCCAAAATTTTACAAATTCTTTGGGTGGTGACTGTTCTGATTTGGTAGCAGTCAATGACAGAAGGTTTAGAAAGACCTCCCTGTTTAAGATCAACAATCGGTACAAAAAGCTGAACACCTAATTTTCCTGCCGCCTCTGTGATAGGTAAAACAATCACTAAGCTGAGTGGACTCAGTCCCGCCTCAAGAATAAGACAAGGTCTTGATTTTCTCATTTCAGAACCCAAAGTTGGATCTAAATTGAGTAAAACAATATCTCCTGCAGCACAACAAGGAGCTTGCTGTAAAATTAATTCCTGTTTCGATATTTTTTTTAAATTTTTCATGTGCCTTGTTGTTAGTATTCAGCTTAGTAAATAAAGTCTTCAGAATCTAAACTCCCAAATAAATTTGACGCTTGAGCTGAAACATATTCTTCTAAAACTCTTTTTTTTAATAAACTCCTCTTATCTTTTAAAAATTTTTTTTTAAGCTCACAAAATGCAGCATTCGCCATCTCGGTTTTTGTTGCAAACCCATATTCTCTATATTTTGAAATAAAAAGAAATAAATCCGGATTAATTTTTCCAAATATAATATTTTTAACCGATTTTACTTTTTGAGATCCCATATGAATATACTAATATTTATATATAAATTTATCAATACGAATTTATATATAAAAATTGATATTTATTTCAAATAGTTAGCCAATTGCTAATCTTGCCATCCACCAGACCAATCCCGCAATAAACCCTGAAGCGGGGATGGTCAAAATCCATGCCCAAACAATGCGCTCAGCAACTCCCCAACGAACTGCGGAGAAATTGGTCACGGCCCCCACACCGGTAATACATCCCGTGATCGTGTGAGTGGT
>JAHFAB010000127.1 GCA_023250795.1 Bacteriovoracaceae bacterium | reverse complement strand
TCAGAGAGCTTTGTCTTTATTGAGGCAAGATCCAAGTGAGTCTGAAAAAATACTCACTGAGATTTTAGTGATGAACTGATTTCACTGATTTTTTGAAAGAGGGTCTCAGATACATTTTTCAAGCACCTCGAGACGATCTAAAAAAAATTCTTTATTCCATAAATGGAGAAGGTCTACATCGTCTTGCTTGAGAAATCTTTGAACATCTTTTTTTTGACTTGCCCAGTTTGTATTTTCTATTTTTTTTCGGATTTTCTCTAAGTACCATTCACGAGTGACTTTTATTTCTTGGTTTTTCCAGGGACCCATTTGAAAAAGAGCCTGAGAAAGAAAGTTTAGATTGATCTGTGTTTTTCTACTGACATACCAGACAAAATCGTACCAGTCCCTCCCTTTTTCCCAATCCCTGCAAAGAAGAGCGTGGCTCTTCCCTGAAAAAAGACTAGGCAAATCGTCTGATAAAACAGGTACAGCCACTGGAAATTCAATGTACTTCTGCATTGTCGTTCTTCCTTCTGGAGGATTTGTATCAATCTCTAACTTAATTTTGATTGATCTCTGCATTCCAGAGTTTCGATGATTGAGTAGAAGAATTTTTCCTACTGAGTCGTCTTTCAAAAATCCGACTTTTATAGGATTGGCAACGGAAGATCGATCTTGAACCTCAATCTGATATCCGTAAACTTTCAATTCGGTTTGTAGCGCTTTTAGATAAGGACCCCAATCAAAAGAAAGATTGGGCTTGATGAGAGAAAAATCCAAGTCTTCTGAGAAGCGGTTGAGTCCATAGAGAACTCTAAGACAAGTTCCTCCTTGAAAGGAAGCTACCTTAAAAAATCCAGTCCTTGCCAATCCTGAGAGTGCAATTTCTTGAGTAATTTCTCGTATTGCATTTTCTTCTTCAAATTGATTTTTAGGTTGATATTGATTGAGTCGATCTTGAACTATTCTAATACTCATAAGTGCAAATCCTTTCTCAATCCCTTGATAAAACGAGACACTCTAACAGAACGGTAGGCCAGCTCTAAATCTACTAGATCTTCTGAGTTAAAATTCAAATTTTCCCTTTCAATTCTAAGACTTTTTGTGAGTGGTTCAACACCCTTCCAATCTAATCGGTTTGCATAAATAATGTCTACAATCGCTTTGAGTGGAGTAGCCATGAGAAAAACAGTTCGTTCTTTTTCAATTCTTTCAACTCCTTCTAAAAATGCACGGATAGGAATTTGTTTATACGTATAAACTCCGAGAGGAGTTTTATATTCACGCGAACGCTTGGCACTTGCGCAGGTTAAAGTATAAACAGCCTCTGGAATGTATCCATGGTAGGAGAGAGCAGTTTCGAAACTCACATAGGATGGTCCGTAGATTTTCGATGCTAATTCGTATGCATTTACGCCTTGGCGTTGATAGCGTTTTGCTAAGCAATAAAGTCCGCGACGGATTTGCAACAAATCTCCCTTTGCTAGAGCGCGCTTGACTTGGTTGTAACGACTCGCTTTTGAACCGAAGGCAAGAGAAAGCATTTCTGCATCAGTGAAGCAATCGTAATGAATCTGCTCAAGAATCAGATCAATCAGCTTTGACATGATTTCTATTTTAACAGAATAATTGCACGAAACTATCGTTTTTCGATAGTTTCTTACATAATATACCAACCCATTGAAACAATATGCTTATTTTCAGTGGGGTTGCACACTCGCCGCTATTGACTTCAATAAAACCTCCCTCGGAAACGGATCCACAGCTCCATTTTTCATCCGGGTTACGATCTCAATTGCAAGCCCCCAGTGAGACGTCCCTAAAATTCCAAGAAGCTCTGAGTTTAGGGGAGACTGATTGGGGTTGAGGAGCTTGATTAGCTCTGGCCAAAATACAGCTTTGGACATGGACATTTGACTATCGTTGAGCGCACTCCCGGTCATTTTTTTCATGCTTCGATAATTGCGAAGAGAATATTTGTAATCCACCAAAGAGTGATCATAAACCTGTTTGTTTTTTGCAAGCGTCTTATTTTCTTTTGGAGACTCAGGATCCACCATCGTGGCCACGACTGAATAATAAGAAATTCCATCTGTCGGTAACTGATGTATTTTCCACCACTCTATTCTGGCTTTCGTTGTCATCTGTGAAGTTCCAACAAGAATAGCTTCGATAAATTTTTGAAATCTCACTGTATTTTCAGCATAACCGCTAACGAAGTTGAGAAGTCCAAATTCTTTCCCCAAAATATTAACTAGATGTTTCAATATTTCCTGCGTGTGCACACCTTCTTTAGACCTAAGCGAAGAAAACAGCATGGAGAACAAGCTCCAGTCCAAGTTCAGCTTTGCTATTTCTTTTCCATAGATGTACCAAGCTCTTGTATTATTTTTGAGAATTTCCTGATCTCTTTCACTAATTTTATATTTTTTTCTAATAAATCCCCATAAATATTCGCTGAGAGTCTGTGAGCCTCTTTGCAAAGTATGAAAATCTAAGGTCGGTTTTAGTTCGTTTTTCAGTTTTTTAAGAAGTGCTATTTCTTTCGCATTTGGGGTACCCTCTTTTTCAGTCAAATCCGCAAGCTCAGAACCCCAAATCACTCCTCCCAAAGTCACCATCCCTTTGACTTGAGAAAGCCAAGAAGCCTTTTCTTGATGAGCAAATGCTAACAAGTCAAGAGCCACCATCGCGCCTCGCGAATATCCTAGAAAAACCAAGTTTTCAGGAGCAGATCCCATGGCAAGGGAAAATCTCTCCAAGCGCTTTTTGAAATCTTTTGCGTTTTCTCGAATATCCCCAATGGTCTCTAGAGACACCCGGGGAGTATTAAACAAGAGTGCTCTAAACTGTGTCTCACCTCTAGAATCGTCGAGGCTTGAGATATGAAAATCTCTTTCCATCTGAGGATAGGCTTTCGCATCACATTCTTTGTAAAAAGTAGATTTTTTGCTCTTCCGAAAAACTTCTTCGAAAGTTCTCGTCTCAATAAACTCACTCATAAATCCTGGGAAAATGACAAAAGTCACAGGAGATTTTTTTAATTTCGAATTGAGCTCACTGAATTTGAGAGGCTTGGTTTTTGTACGAGTGCCTAAAAGATACTGCTTAGAAGTGAGTTTGTTTTTAAACTTTTTTTCGAGTTGCTCTAAAAATTCTTCTCCATTTTTTGCCGTTGGAGATTGTAGAAGCTCTAGGTCCGGAGTGAAAATGAAAAGATCTTTTTCTTTTTTAGAAAGAGATCGCTTGAGAAAGCTTTGAAATAAATCGCGAAAAGATCTTGTCACTGACATCACGTCCTCAATACCACTTTTGTCTGCCAAAAACCTTCAATAAATGCTAGATGGTTCATCATGGAGTTAATACCATGAACCTAGTACCCGAAGAGATCGAAACCTACTGCGAATCCCATTCCTCGCCCGAATCTGAAGTGCTAAAAGCACTAGTCAAAGAGACCTATGAAAATGCAAAGCTTCCTCAAATGCAAGTGGGGCACTTAGAGGGCGCTTTTTTGAAAATCTTGGTTAGACTCACTCGCGCACAAAGAGTTTTAGAAATTGGAACTTTTACAGGCTACAGTGCACTTGCGATGGCTGAGGGACTCCCTGAAAATGGAAAAGTCATCACTTGTGATATCGATCCTGTAAATACTGAGATAGCCAGAAAGCACTGGTCGCTCAGCCCTAATGGCAAGAAAATAGAACTGAAGCTTGGACCTGCTTTGCAAACTCTAGAAACCATTGAAGGCCCATTTGATTTGGCGTTTATAGACGCGGATAAAGAAAATTACCTCAAATACTGGAATAAAATTTTGCCTAAAATGAACTCTGGGGGTCTTTTGATTGCTGATAACGTTCTTTGGAGCGGAAGGGTTCTCAACCCAAAAGAGCCCACGGATCATAAAATAGCAGAGTTTAATAAACAGGTGCACTCTGATCCTCGGGTCGAATTACTCATGCTTCCCGTAAGAGACGGGATGACGCTGGCTTGGAAGAGATAGCATCAGCTAATTACTATAGACTAGAGATACTTCGCCTAGAGGAAATAAAGGAGGGCACTTGTGAGCAAAAAAACCCTGATCACATATAAAATGAGCAGTAAGCGCGTGAGCTTCATCAAATCAAAGGCGACACAAAAGACCCAATCTATGGATATTAGGAATAGTATTTGCCCTGAACTAGCCTTATTTTAAAAAAATCTCCGCCACTGGCGTACAGGTCAGCTCTTTGAACTCATGAGCAAGGTTTAATATTTCCTGCAAACTCTCAGAGGTGAGCGTGCTAGCAGTATTTTCTGTGGGGCCCAGTTCCTTGCTGGACACAACACCCACGCTCGGCTGAAATGCGGCTTCTTCTCTAAAATTCTTCAGCTCACCCACTTTTCTGAGCTCTCTGATTCTCTTCTTGGCCCCTTCGATGGAATATCTTTCACTATACAATAAGCGTTTAATCAAGAGAACCGCCTCCACGTGTTTACGTCTATAAACTCTCTGCCCTGTAACGGATTTTTCCGGAGATATAAACGGAAACTCAGACTCCCAGTATCTTAAAACATGAGGCTTCACTCCTGAAATTTTAGAAACATCTCCGATTCTAAAATAAAGACGCTCTGGGATAGGGCTCTCACACTCATTCATCTTCCTCATCTCCACCTCTGCGTGCAGAATCGGGTTGTATGGGTTTCCCCTCAAGGCTTGCGTTTACTTCAGATCGTAAAATCTGAGAAGGACGGAAGGTCAACACTCGACGAGCAGAGATCTCAATGGATTGCCCAGTCTGTGGGTTTCTTCCCACCCGAGATCGCTTTTCTCGAACTACAAAATTGCCAAATCCAGAAATTTTTATTTTCATTCCCTGCGCAAGCGTAGATTTGATCGTATCAAAAACAAGTTCCACCAAATCAGCGGCTTCTTTTTTCGAAAATCCCACTTTTTCATAGAGTGTCTCAACGATGTCAGCTTTAGTCATGGCCATGCTGTAATTCCCCCTCTTGGTATAATCTAACGACTTCTGAGCTCAGCCCCAAGCTCTTTTTTCCAACATTCCACAATTCGAGCTGAAGCAGCTTCAGTCTCTGGCTCCAAAAGACTCCTGCCCTCATCCCAAAAGATAACCCGAACTGCGATACTTGTCATCCCCTGAGCGACTTGAGTGCCCTGATAAATATCGAAAATCTTTGCACTCTTAGCAAGTGGCTTTCCAGCCTGTAGGGCAAGGCGAGTAACCTGATCCGCACTCACCTCATCTTTGACGAGTAGCGCAAAATCTCTCTCCATCGAAGGAAATGCGGGCCAGGGTTTAAATAAACGCGGCTGTGTGAGTTTTCGAGAGAGCTTTGCAACTTGATCCCAATCTAATTCTGCTATCCAGAGTGGGTTTTTAAACTTCATTTCTTTAGAAAGCCTTGGATGAAGTAAGCCCATAAAACCAGCTGACACCCCTCCCGCCAAAATTTCGACGCTCACACCTGGATGTAGATTGGGACTCAGTTCCCTCATGGGTTGAAAACGAATTCCCTTCGTGTCCAAACCCTGAAAAAGATGTTCGAAAATACCTTTGAGGTCGAAGAAATCGAGTTCACCCTGCTCTAAGCGCAATCCGCCCGAAGTGCGAGGTCCGCTCAAAGCAAGAGCTAGCTTCCACTTTTCTAAAACTCAAGTTTCCGTTTGGCTCGTGGCAGAGATTGCTCCCGTAGAACCCACCAAAGAATTCGCGTGAAATGTAGGACGCAATTCAAAAAGTCGCAAAGTGAAGTGTTCAGAGCCAAAATGATGATTCTGACCATCCAGTGCATTTTTCACTAACCCTGGAAGCAAAGAAGGAACTAAGACACTGAGATCTTCTGAAAGTGGATTCAAAAGAGGAGCTGTAGATTTCATTCCAAATTTTTCAAGCCAAGCGATTTCCGTAAAACCCAAATTAATCGTTTCTTGGATACCCGCTTGAACCAACAAATCTTTCGCGCGATCGATGATCCCGAAATCTAATGTGCCACTGGGACTCGAAGTCAAAACAGGAACAGTCGATGGAATGCAATCATACCCAGCCGAGCGTGCCACCTCTTCGGCCAAATCTTCTGGAATAGATAAATCCAACCGGTGCGAAGGCACTTGAATGCTCAAGCCAGAAGATTTTTTTGTCACCTGACACCCTTG
>JAHFAB010000126.1 GCA_023250795.1 Bacteriovoracaceae bacterium | reverse complement strand
CTGCCTTCTCATCTCCTCGTCCCATCCAACGGGCACTGTCCAAAGCGGCCGCTTCTGTCACGCGCACAAACTCCAATGCAAAATTGCGATCCATTTTTTTCTCCTTTATGAGTGGGACTCAATTCAACTGATCAAACCTAGATTCCGAACACACCATTTCTTGAGCTCCTGAGGAAGGTTAGAACTCAGAACAAAGGTTTTTGCAATCCTCAATTTCTGTGGGTCAGGTTTGGGGTCCGCGTCTAAAAGCATGGTCTCGAAGCGAACGACACCGCGGGATTCAGATGATTCAAATGAAGAATCGACTAAACCGGTACTGAGTCCCAGAGTTTCATCCCATTGACTAAAACTCCCCAATAAATAAAGTGTAAAACGCCTAAAATGACCGTCCATTTCACGTACAAAAAGCAAATCTGTTCCTGACGGCCCATGATACCAGAGAGACCCACTTTGTGAAGACGGGATGGGTTTCATTTCTTGAGCTAAGAACGCGGGATCTAAAAACTGTTGGATCACATGGGATGTATTCTTGTCTAAAGATTCGAATTCACAACCCACGCGCTCACGCCCCACATTCTTCACTCGGGCCTGAATGGAAAATTTTTCTCGTCTTAGATTCAGCACACCATTGACCTTCGCCCCGATTGAAAAATGGATCAGGTCTTCCGAATCCAAAAGATGGAGCGCCATCCCGTACTGAGACAAATCCGCGACCGAAAAAATCTTTCCATTTTGTTGAAGCCGAAAGAGCTCGCTCGACAAACAAAGCCTGGGCAAAGCTCGACGTTCAAAGTGAGTATTTTTAGTGACAGACTTAGAAACGTCGTCGAGGCTGCGGGACTTGCGTGTCACCATGGCTTTCTCCTGATTTATGTTCTTCAATGTAAGCACTCATTTTCTTACCCGTATAACCAAAAATTATTTCAGCACCACGCTCGATTACAAGGGTCGGAGGCCAATTTGTTCCAGTCACTTCTCCATGCAAATAAACCAGCGTGCCCTTCTCTCCCAGAGATTCAAAAATAAGATCCCCTTGCAAGCCCTGAAAATGCCCCGCAATGATGGTGAAGTGGATCCACCTTTCTCCCTTTTCTTCGAATAAAACCTGGGATGAAACCTTAAACTTCCAAATCCCTCCCACCAGATCTAAAACCCGCGTCTTTGGATTATAATCAGACTTATCTACATAGGGAATCATCTTCGCGTAGAGATCATAATCAGTCAGGGTTTTTCGAGTGACCCCAAGACTCGCTCGGACGACCATCGAGGCATAATAAGAATACCGGGTAGAATCCTCTAAGACAGCATGCGTCATTACTTCTTTGTTTTCTAAGACCCTTTTATAAACTTCGGGCTTAAGTAAGGTAGAAATCAGGGGGGGAGTAGTAGAAGCAGGTTGAATCGATCCAGCCACCCCCTTGGCTTGGACCATTAGAGGCAAAAATAGGCAAATCGCCCCGACTTTCATGAAAGCTTTCGTTGGCATCCCTATGATAGTAAGGAATATCTGCTAGACAAACAACCCCCTCACCTCCTAGTGTGCATAAAGATTAAATAAAGAGAACCCAGATATGGAAAATGACAAAGACCTCACCTTTACAACAACCCCTAATATTCTCACTTTGATCCGAATGGGATTTGCACCTATTGTCGTTGGGCTGCTCTTTATCAAGGACCCCACTTGGGACTTAGTCGCCGCCCTCCTTTTTGGTCTAGCCAGTATCACTGATTATTTTGACGGGTACATTGCCAGAAGTCAGAAAGTGGTAACCATCTATGGCAAATTGATGGACCCGCTAGCTGACAAATTTCTCATTGTCTGTGCTTTGATCATGCTTCAGGAATTGGGGCGGATCCATCCCCTAGTGGTCATGATTCTGATTTGCCGAGAACTGGCCATTACAGGACTCCGAGCTCTCGCGAGTGCAGAAGGGGTGATCATTGCCGCCTCTCAGCCTGCAAAATGGAAAACCATCACTCAGATGGTGGCCATCCCTTTCATGATGGTCAGACAGGGACTCTTTGGAATCCCACTCTATGCCATTGGACTCTGCCTTTTGTATGTCTCACTGGGGATCAGCCTTTGGTCTGCACTGGATTATATTTTAGATTTTTTCCGAGGATTGAAAGAGAAGAGGAAGTCGAAGAAGGGAAGCTCGTAGCTTAACTCGGCGCAATCCAAGGAATGTCTGCCATTTTCTCCTCATGATTCGCAAATCTCGCGCAGACAAAGAGATAATCACTCAGACGATTGATGTATTTTAAGACTTCAGGCCGCACGGATTCTCCGGCATGCCCTAAACACCCCGTGTGTAAACTCACAAGCTCTCTCTCCGCTCGTCTCGAAACAGCTCTAGCGAAATGGAGTTGAGCAGAAGCGACTGCCCCCCCCGGAAGAATAAAAGTTTTTAGGGGAGAAAGCTCCGCTTCCATTTGGTCAATCTCGCTTTCCAGTTTGAGAATATGAGACTCTTGGATCAGTGCCATAGAAATCGATTTCCCCGGTGGAGTGGCTAGCTCAGCCCCGAGTTGAAAAAGCTCATTTTGAATGCGAGTGAGCTTTACTTTGAGATTTTGAGAAAGTGACTGGTCCGAAAGAGCAAAACCCAAGACCGAATTGAGTTCGTCCAATGTTCCATAAGTCTGCAAACGTAGGTGATCTTTGGAAACTTTCTGACCGCCGTAGAGGCTAGTCTCGCCCTTGTCGCCTTTTTTGGTATAGATCTTCATGTCACGCCCTCCCAGGACGTGCCCAGTCTAGCTCGACCTCAAGTGGGATGGAACGGAAAAACACAGGTCTTGATTCTTTGAGAATTCGGTGCTTAACTCGGGGCTCAAATGGACTGCGGGTTTAGCTCAGTTGGCTAGAGCGCCACGTTGCCAACGTGGAGGTCGAGGGTTCGAGCCCCTTAACCCGCTTATACTTAAAATATAACAATATCAATTAGTTGTATGGTTTTATTAAGCTAAAGCTTCACGCTGAAAAACTGTATTTTCGACGAGTGTGGGACATTTGTGGGACACGAACCCCGGAAAACGCAGCGCAAACAATGGACAACTCGTTACCGTCACACTGTTACTACTGGTTGTTTTTAGTTTATAGAACTATCATTAAGCATACTTTAGATATGCTTAATGCCGATTGAGTAAACTATTGACTGGGTTTAGTTTATAATATATTCTTTAAGCATACTATGGGTATACTTAAAGATAAAAAAATAAACCAATTGATCCAATCTTGGCCGAAAGACGCAATCCTTACAAGCGAGTGGATCATCCACAAGATGGGGTATACCAAAAGCCACCTACAAAAATACAGCCGCTCGGGCTGGATAAAACTCATCGGCAAAGGTGCCTACGTTTGCACCGGAATCGATAATCAGGGAATCCCTCTCAAAAAAAAACAAAAAATAGAATGGCAGTCAGGCGTCTACGCCATGCAGGCACTTCGTCTCAATCAAAAGGCAACGACTCCACTAGTTCATATAGGCGGTCGATCAGCATTAGAACTTAAAGGCCTTGCTCACTTTTTAAGTATGTCATCGAAGCAGTCGGTATCTTTGTTTGTTCAACCCACTTACAGAGTGCCAAACTGGTTCAAGAAAAATAACTGGGAAGCAAATATCCATTTTTTCCCATCCAGACTATTTTCAAAACCATTTCCAGACAGTTTTATTGAAAAGGACTGGGGTGGTTTTGCAACGCTGATGTCATGTCCAGAGCGGGCCATCATGGAGGTTCTATACCTTTGTCCAAAACATGAATCACTTGATCATGCAAAACTTCTAATGGAAAACCTTGCTGGTCTAAGACCGAAAATGGTCAGCACCCTCTTACAATATTGCACATCTGTAAAAGTAAAACGACTTTTCTTGGCACTCGCAGACATTTGTAACCATGCATGGCTCAGTGATGTTGATGTCAAAAATATCGATTTAGGCTCTGGTAAACGCTTCATTGAAGCTGGACAAGCGTTCCATCCCGAATATCAAATCAGCATTCCAAAAACTGAAGAGGCCAAAAATTAAGCATGAAACACATGAAATCAAGTAGATTTTATCCGCAAACTCAACTCATGATTCAATGCATACCTTTTGTAGCGCAAGAATCTTGCTTTGCTTTAAAAGGTGGCACTGCCATAAACTTTTTCGTTCGTGACATGCCAAGACTGTCGGTTGACATTGATTTGACCTATTTGCCGCTTGAGCCTAGAGATACGGCTCTCGCTAACATAAGCTCTGCCTTGAATCGAATATCTGATCGGATTAAAAAATCGATTCCAGGTTCAAAAGTCCTAGAGACAAAAGCAAAGGGTGGCCCAAGAGTCACCAAGCTTGTCGTTGCTGCTAAAAATGAAGTCATTACAATAGAGCCCAATGAAGTCTTAAGGGGATCTGTATTCTCACCTAGTGAACGAAAGTTATCTAAAAAAGCTGAGTCTCTTTTTGCAATGTCTGCACGAATCGTTGTTTTAGATTTGAGTGATCTCTATGGCGGAAAACTCTGCGCTGCTTTGGATCGACAACATCCGCGAGATATTTTTGATGTGAAGCTGCTTCTTGAGAACGAAGGCATCACCGATCAAGTCCGCAAGGCGTTCATAGTCTATTTGGCCTCTCATGACAGGCCTATCAACGAACTCATTGATCCCACGCGCAAGGACATCAAGAAGCTCTTTGAAACTAACTTTGATGGAATGACGGACACGCCCGTTTCACTCAAAGATCTTTTGGATGTACGAGAAACATACATCACACGACTCAAGGCCGAGCTAACCCAAGATGAACGTAACTTTCTCCTGTCTTTGAAGCAGGGGCAACCACAATGGGACTTACTTGGGGTCAAAGGACTCGATCAGCTCCCAGCCGTTCAGTGGAAGTTGCAAAACATTCGCAAAATGTCGAAAGATAAACACCAACAACAAATAGGCTACCTAAAGAAAAAACTCGGACTGTAATAGCTCCCTCCTCCGCTCTGGAATAGTGTTCTTTTTAAACAGCTCTTTTCTTCATATATTGTTCTAAGATTTCATGAATAAAGGTCTGATAACCCTTTCCATATTTTATAGCCTTACTCTTTAATTTTTTGAGAAGATCAGGGTCTATTTTGATAGAAATCAATTTCCTGGGCGAAAACCCAAGCAAGGGCCTCCCGACTCTTCTCGCATTCTTTAGATCACGATCAGTCAACTCCGGAATGTCTGAAAAATCAATATCTTCATCCGCAACTTCTTTCAAAAGATGGGGCTGCTTATTCAGTGCCATCTTTGCTTCAGCTAAACTCATTGAAATCAAAGAATTTTTTCCTTTCTTTCTGGCTTGCTTTCCTTGAGCTGATAATTCGAACAATTTCTTGGCCATGCTTATGACTCCTTATCGTATAAACTCCACCTTATGCTGATGCCACTCAAAAAGCATGAATTAAGTATATACTCAATTAATCTGTTTTCAAGAAAAAACGTGGGACATTTGTGGGACACGAACCCCGGAAAACGCCCGTTTTAGGACGTCAATGACCGTAGCGCAAACAATGGACAACTCCTGGTTTTTATTAAAAAAGTGTGAGTTTTTCACACTTTACCTGTTTACTCACATTACAGTTGCCAACGTGGAGGTCGAGGGTTCGAGCCCCTTAACCCGCTCCAAAGCACAAAAACTCCGTTCATATTTTAAATTGGGTCAACGCCTCTCGCGCAACTGCCTCGCCCCACTCCGGAACAAAATGGCCCGCCTGCTCCATTTCATATGGGTTCCCACAGTTTTTGATCATTCGTCCCAACGCTCGCATCACATCTGGGACAATCACGGGGTCCTTCATCCCGATGGCCATAAAACTGGTCCCCGTCCATTGATTTTTCCACCAGTTCTTTGCTTCTCTGGATATGGCACCACCCGGCGCATTGAGCGAATCAGGTACGAGATTGGGAAAGGCACGGACCCCAGCTTTAAACGTCACATCCGGGAATGGCGCTGAATACGCAAGGCACTCGTTCTCAGACAGATGGGGCACGGATCTTTTCATTAGTTTGGAAATGTCCATGTCAGGATGAGCGTTGTTCCACTGTCTCCAATCGAGGAATCCCTGAGTCAGTGGGTGTGTACCAGTTGCCAATGTCGTATTCATAACAAGTAGACGCCT
>JAHFAB010000125.1:3895-6139 GCA_023250795.1 Bacteriovoracaceae bacterium | reverse complement strand
TGACGAGGTGTTGAGCAAATTCAATCATTGAGTCGTACTGAGCATCTAGACTTCTAGGGCGAAATAGTCGTTTGGTACATGAATCCTGACTCCACAACTTTGAGTACAACTGCCGATTTTACAGCGTTTCTTTTTTCGTCAATCGTAATATTACCAGTCACCCCTGGGTAGTTTTTTGTAGTGGACAAAGCATCGCGCAGATCTTCTGTTCTCAGGCTTTTCGCTCTCGCCACTGAATCTGCAAAAACTTTGGCCGCATCATAACCCATGGCCGCCAAACCATCTGGGATCACTCCATAAGCCGCTTTGTATTTTTCGATAAAATCTAAAACAAGCGGTGATTTGTCTTCTTCTGAGTAGTGATTTGAGAAATAGGAATTTTCTATTGCTTTGCCACCGATCTCTTTGAGTTTAGGAGAATCCCATCCATCTCCCCCTAAGAGAGGTGCTTTGATTCCTAGTTCCCTGGTTTGCCTCGCGATCAAACCCACTTCTGTATAATACCCTGGCACAAAAATCGCCTCTGGATTTTTTGCACGAATGGCTGTGAGCTGAGATTTGAAATCAATATCGTTTGCTCCGTAGCTCTGGTCGACTACAATTTCACCGCCCCCTTTTTTAAAGGTTTCAGCAAAATAATTGGCCAATCCAACGCTATAATCATTTTTGATGTCTCTTAAGATTGCAACTTTTTTCACTTTGAGTGTTTCTAGAGCGAATTTTGCCATTACATGGCCTTGAAACGGATCAATGAAACAAACTCGAAAAATATAATCTCCTTGTTCGGTGACTTTGGGATTAGTGGACGAAGGAGTCAACATCGGTACGTGATACTGTTGAGCAATCGGAGCCATGGCCAAACTTCTTGAACTGGCGACTTCTCCCAAAATAGCCGTCACTTTGTTTTGTGTGATGAGTTTAGTCACTGCAGTCGCTGCTTCTTCTGGTTTTCCTTGATCATCAAGTGAGAGGACTTTAAGCTTTTTCCCTTTGACTCCGCCTGCGGCATTGATCTGCTGTATAGCTAGCTCAATGCCATTATGTGTTGAGGTACCGAATGTTGCCTCAGATCCGGTCATAGAACCCACTTCCCCCAGTGTCATCACATTAGGATCTTGGTTTTCTGATTTCGTACAGCCTCCACCTAATATGACTAAGGTTAGAAGTACAAGAGAGCATTTTTTAAATAACTGGATCATGCGAAGACCTCCTAAAATTAAGCTTTCGTTGACTAACTCGATTCACACCCATTAATATGCGTCTCATGAGCTCATGTCAACGAAAGCATCCAAAAAAAGTGATAAATTTTGCTTATGCCACGCGGAGTTTCATGGGTTATTTGGAGGGAACGTTCAAATCTAACAATACTGTAGACAATTACCGGGGAGATCTCCAAAGTTTTGAAAGATTTTTGGAAAAAGGTCTAGGAAGGAAACGGGTTATTTTCTCTAGTTTAACGCGACAAGACTTAGAGAAATACCATAGCTATCTCAAACAACTGGGCCTGAAGACCAATACCAGGCGTAGAAAAATTTTAACTCTGAGGAGGCTTCTCCGCTATTTGACAAAGAGAAAGAAAATCTCTCTTGATATGGGACTTAAGCTTCCCGCTCCCCATAAGATAGAAAGAATTCCTCTGACGGTTTCGTTGGAACCTTTGTTGGCTGAAATTCAAAAACTTCCCGAGTCTTCGTTGATTGAAACGAGAAATAAAACTCTGCTTTGGGCTTTGGCTGAGACGGGATGTCAGGTGAGTGAAGTGACTCCACTCCGTTTTGAGCAATGGCAAGAGAGGACTTTAAGTTTGAGTGGGAAGTCTCCAAGAATACTAACTATTTCGGATGGACTCTATCAATTAGTTCAAGAAATGAAACGAAAATCGGCTGAGAAATCCGGTGGCACGGCTTGGCTCTTTTTAGGGTTTAACAAGTTTGGACCTCTGAAGGCACCGATGACTCCCCGCGGAGTTGAACTCTTGGTCAGGACTTATTCAGAGCGCTTGGGTTTTCCAAAACTAACTCCGAGGACTTTTCGGCAATCCATGATTCTAAAGCTTTTGAGAGAGGGACAGGCGCCTGAGACTGTGAGGAAACAGATGGGGCTGAAGTCACTCTACGCGTTTCGCGTGTTTGAACCACTTTTGGAGTAGCTAGTAAAAAAACCACATTATTACAGATAACAAGTTCAATAATACGCAGTACTCATCGCATACTTATCCAGGAGTCTTGGTCTCGACATCCTGTC
>JAHFAB010000125.1:416-3885 GCA_023250795.1 Bacteriovoracaceae bacterium | reverse complement strand
TACAGATAACAAGTTCAATAATACGCTAAAGGGGCTCGACTTTACTAGTCACCCCCTCCCCCCTTGAATTTCGCAAAAAGTGAAGTGAAGTCCATAAAGGGGCCTATGTCTTGTTCTCTTCACTTTTTGCGAAATTCAAGCCAGTAGTTTCCCCGTTTTTTAGAGGGGGACTCAATCAAAAAACTTTATAAAATAATGGTCGGAATTTATGACTGGACATATAATATGACCTGTTTTACTCTAAGAAGGAGAGATATGACAAAGATCAATGCCGCTAAATTTAAAGAACAATGCTTGTCCATCTTGGATCATTTGGACCCAGAGGGTCTTATTATTACAAAACATGGTCATCCTGTGGCTAAGATCATCCCCATTCGGAGGGAATGCGCCGAGCTCATTGGATCGTTAAAACATAAGATAAAAATCAAAGGATCTATTTTTTCGACTGGAATTAAGTGGAATGCTCAATCTTGACACTCATATTCTTATTTTTTCGCTGACAGACGAACTCACCCCCTCTGAGAAAAAAATGCTGATGGAGACCCAGTGGGGAATTTCGGCTATTGTTTTTTGGGAGTTAGAAAAACTTCATCAACTGGGGAGAATAGAAATAGATCTATCCGATCATGAAGTTCATTCTTTACTCTCAAAAATCCATGTTTGGCCTATTGATTTGAACATTTGTCGTTATCTCCGCACTTTAGATTTTAGAAGTGACCCTGCAGACGAAATCATTGCAGCTACAAGCATTGCCCATCGAGTTCCGTTGCTCACCCGAGACAAGAAGATCAGAAAATCGAAGACTGTGCCTTTGGCTCATTAGTCTTTATATCCATGCGTCAAACCACATAAGTTGCCGAAACTGAGAGTAGGGAATTTTTAGATCTGCTAGGATCGGGAAAAAATAAATAAAAATCAGAGCGGACAAAACAATAAACGCTCTCAATCCCACAATCGCCCACTTTGGATTGAGCTTTTTAAGATCATAAAATAAAAAAACAATGGCAAGGCTCAAGATCATTCCCGCCGGGTAATAGTAGTAATAAAACATGAGTTTTCTAGGGATGACAGCCCAAGAAAATAAAAAAAGAGCATAAAAATAAATGATCAAAAAAGCCTCTTTTGATCGAGTTTCAAAAAAAGTCCAAGTGCAGCTCAGTATGGCCCAAAGCCCTGCCCACATGATGAGAGGGTTTCCAATGAATAAAACCCCACGAATGAGCGTGGGAGTGTTGGATACTGTTTCATAGGTATACCAAATGGGTCGTCGCATCCAGGGCCACGAAGTCCAAGAGCTCATATAAGGATGGGCGCTCACCACTCGCATTTGACCGTCGAGCATATTGGCCTGCATTACATAAAGAATGTCCCAGAACGAGTAAGAGGGAGTGTGTTGTACGAAGAAAAAGGGAATAAATGTAAAATAATAAGCCATTGCGGGCAGAACTCCAAAATACAGAACCGCTTCTTTCAATTTTATTTTCCCAGGTAGAAGAGCAATGCATCCCACCCAAGCAACTAATGCAGTCCATTTGGTGGCGACCGCCAGACCCAGCATCAATCCCGTGAAGGCATAAAGTTTGTTTCCGCCACTGAACTTCCATGCCAAAGTAAACGCGGCAAGAGCCCACGCCAAAAAACCCATCATAAAAGTATCGAGCATTCCCACCCGCGCTTGCACGTAGAGCATCTGATTGAACAAGGTGAGAAGAACCACTGCCCAAGCCATCTCCAAATCCTGAAAAAGCACGAGCCCCCAAAGGAACATCCCCACTAAAGTGAAAGCTCCAAACATTGTACTCATAAAACGCCAGCCGATCGGACGATCCCCAAAGATCCCAATTCCCACAGCCATGAGCTCTTTGGCTAGGGGAGGGTGTTCAAAGTTCCGGTTTTCTTTGAGTTCTAAAAACTGTTTTGCGGAGGGGACGTAGTGGAACTCTTCACAGTGAAAAATCCTAGGAAATTGGATGTAAATCAGAAAGAAAACCTGACTAAGGACGTATATGAGGAGGCAGGTTTTGAGCGTTTTTTTAGAGAGAATTTCGCTGGGGTTCATCTGATGAGTTAACCACTGGTTTAGGGGAAGAGCAATGATTTTGCCAAGATTTTGACAATATTTTTAGTCAGGTGACTCGGCTCTTTTACCAAAAAGATGTCAGGACTGAAGGATTTTTTTTATTGCTTTTATAATATACCATGGTATATTAGCTTAAGGAGTGACTTATGGCACGAACATTTAACGGGCAGGTCCATGTAAGGATTAATCCTCAAGTTCACGAAGAAATAGCAAAAGAAGCCTTTGCAAAAGGGGGTTCAATCAGCGGGATTATTTCTCAGGCTTTGACTGCAAGAAGTATTTTAAAAAACACCGATCCTTGGAAGTCGGTTGATGAAATTTGGGATTCAAACCATGGAGTCAACGAGAAAAAACTAGAAGCGGATATCAGACGCGCAATCAAAGCAGTAAGAAAAAAACGACGCCGTGTCTAAAAAACCAGTCCGTGTAGTGGTGGATACCAATATCATTGTGAGCGGGATTATTTCACCCAATGGAGTTCCCTCTCAAATTCTACGTGCCCTCAGGGCGAGAAAAGCCATTCTTTTGGTTTCGGACCCTATCGTCCAAGAATATCTTGAGGTATTAGAATATCCACATATTAAAAAATACAAACAGATCAACGAAGAAAGCCTTCGTGATCTGACCTGTTTTTTTATTTTTCAAACAGAGAGAGTAGAGCTTCTCACTGAAATTAGAAAAAGCCCTGATCCAGATGACAATGTTTTTCTGTCTACTGCAGTTAACGGCAAGGCAGACTTTCTCATTACGGAGGATAAAAATGATCTGCTTTCACTCAAAGAGATAGACGGAATTCCCATTGTCTCCGCTAGAAATTCTCTGAAGTTTTTTGCCTGAACGAATTGCCTCAGGGCATCCCTCCCTCCATGTTAGTTAAAAAAATAAATATCTAGGAAAACCCAACCCTGAGAGAACTGTTAGATAAAGCTTAGCTGGACTATTAGGTACCGACTTTTTTGATGGAAATTTGAAAACAATGAGAGAAAAAATTGGAATTATTTTAAATGTAAGAAAAAAGGAATTCATTGCTCAACTTTAGATTGTCTTATTGCTACTCTCTCGAAAGAATACGGAATCCCTCTTTGGACGTTAGATAGAGATTCTGAAAAGATGCTTCCTATCATTGGTTTTGAACTGGCTGAGGTTTGAATCAGAAAGATCGCTGGGTGGTTACAATTAAAATCTATATTTGACATAATAGAATATATATTCTATCTTTATAAATAAGGAGCGTAACGAATGAAAACCAGCTTACTGATTGATGACAAGGTATTTTACGAAGCTAAAAAGGAAGCCTCACAGACTGGAAAAACTGTAAGTGAGGTCATTAGTATTTGGGCACGGATAGGTCGTGATGAGTGGACGAAGAGAAGAAAACAAGATAAAAAA
>JAHFAB010000125.1:0-406 GCA_023250795.1 Bacteriovoracaceae bacterium | reverse complement strand
TCAAAGCTGTAAATTTAGGTGAACAACTCATTGATCTATCCAGCCGGAGAAATTGGATGGAGGAATTAGAGCATGACAGGAATTGACACAAATATTATTATTGATCTCATCGTAGATTCTTCTCCCCACCATCAATTATCAGTAGAGGGCATTTCCAAACTTGAAGATGAAGCGTGTACGACACCCACCAATGTGGGTGAATGTTTGTGGTTATTGACACATTCTAAGGTATTTCTAAAACCTATGGTCTTGGGGCAAGCAGTGGTTATTTTAGAACAGCTGTTTGATTATTATAAATTTAGAATTTTGGATGAACCTACAGATTGGTGGAAAGAACTCGTTCATATAGAGAAAGAAATACCTGGCATTCGGGGAAATGAAATATTCGATGCTCGCATTGCTTTAT
>JAHFAB010000124.1 GCA_023250795.1 Bacteriovoracaceae bacterium | reverse complement strand
AATCATGGGTAGCAAAACCCGATTGACAGCAAACCCAGGAATATCTCTCACTTCGACAAAAGTTTTGCCCATTTTCTCTGAAACCTGGCGAATTGTTTTAAACGTTTCATCAGAGGTCTGAAGCCCGCGAATCCCCTCCACCAGTTTCATCACTGGTACGGGGTTCATAAAATGGATGCCTCCCACCTTTTCGGGCCTCTTTGTGTTTGCCGCAATTTTGGTAATACTAATCGACGACGTGTTCGTAGCAAGAATCGCTTCTTTTGAGCAAACCTCGTCTAATTGTTGAAAAAGTTTAAACTTTAGCCCAGGCTCTTCCGTCACAGCTTCAATCAAAAAGGGCAGCGCCTTAAACTCCTGCATCCCCTCTACCGGATGTATGGCTGCTAAAATTTTTTCTACCTCTCCGCTGGGCAGCTTCCCCTTCTCAAATTGTTTCTTGAGCATACTACCGATTTTTTCTTTCCCACGGTTAGCCTCTGCCAATGTTCGGTCAGACATGAATACCTGTAGTCCAGCCTGTGCAGCGACTTGAGCTATTCCCGATCCCATCTGTCCAGCCCCGAGTATTCCTATTTGTCGAATTTCTTTTGACATAATCCTCTCCTCAAAGTTATTTTCCAATACAAAATTGCGAAAAAATTCTCCCCAAAATATCCTCGGGAAGCACCCGCCCAATCAAAGGATCAAGCGCCCCCAGTGCCTGTCTCAAATCCGCCACAAAAAGCTCCTGTACTTCTACGCTTTCTGCTCGCTTGATGTGCTCTAAACATCTTTCAATCGCCTGCAGCTGTTCAAACCGGGTTAACAAAATTTCACCTGGCTCACGAAAGACTTGTTTTTCACAATATTCAACAATTTTTCGCCCTGCCTCATGAACCCCTACGCCCGTAACCGAGGATGTCTCTGCCCAATCTTTTATATCTGTGTTTTCAAATTCAAGCTGCAGTTTCTTTCTCCATTCTTTTTTCCTTGTGTCAGATATCAAATCACATTTTGTCAAAATGCCCAGTGTTTTTTCACCCTTCACTCCAGTTTTTTTCCACTCCCTCAAAAGGGGCTCCGCATCGCCCGTTGCATCTAAAATCAATAAGAGAAGATCGGCTTCTTTTCCTATTTCACGCGTTCTTTGAACCCCAGTTTTTTCAACCGGGTCTACCCCCTCACGAAGGCCCGCCGTGTCGTGGAGAATGAGAGTGACAGAGCTCTTTGTTCCCTGAAGCGTCAGTCTTTCTCGAATCACATCACGGGTTGTTCCGGGAAACTCGGAAACGATGGCCCGCTCCTCCCCCAAAAGTGCATTAAAAAAACTCGATTTCCCTGCGTTAGGAAGCCCAACAAACGCAACAACAACTCCATTCTGAAGTTTTGACCCACGATCATATCCTGCACAAAGCCTTTCTAACTTTCCAGCAAGGTCTTTTAGTTTTTTTCTTAGAGCTACGACCGAGACCTCATCTATATCCTGATCTGAAAAATCAATCCCAAGCTCTCCTAGAACAATCGCCTGTTTGAGCTCCTCAGAAAGCGCCATCAGGCCCCTGTTTTGTGCTCCTTGCATTTTTTCTAAAGCCAGTTCTGATGCTTGCCTATTCGAAGAGCTAATTAAATCAGACACCGCCTCCGCTTGAGTAATAGAAACCTTCCCATTTCGAACGGCTCTAAAACTAAACTCACCAGGCAATGCCTGTCTAACCCCAAGCTTGGCCAATGTTCGCACCAAGTCCGTCACAACAGCTATACTTCCGTGCAAATGGAACTCTATGCAATCTTCCCCGGTCAAACTCTCCGGTCCTAAAAAATAAGAAACCAATCCTTCATCTAAAAGTTTTCCCTCAAAATCTAATATTTTTCTTAAAACTAATTTTCTGGCCCCAGCCAAATCCATTTTTTTTAATAAACAAGTTTTTTCAAGAACATTTTCGGAGTCTGGGCCGCTCACGCGCAAAATAACAACCGGACCTCCCATTGCCGTGGCCAAAGCACAAATCGTATCTTGAGAAAGATACCCTGCTAATTGCTGGCCCGAACGATTACCTGACCCGGATGGCTGTGGCTTGGGCATGGGGGGAAGAGAACTTTTTATTTAACACTGTTTGCTGAAATATTCCTCCTAGTGCATTGACAAACATATAGAGAGTCAGTCCAGAGGGAAGGGCCAACATAAACACCCCGAACATTACAGGCATGAACTGCATCATCTTTGCTTGAGCAGGGTCTGCCGCTGTGTTGGGAGTCAGTTTTTGCTGAACAAACATTGTAATCGTCAGGATAATAGGTGTCACGTAATAGGGGTCTTTAGCCGAAAGATCGTGAATCCAAAAAACAAACGGCGCCTGATAAAGCTCTATTGAACTATAAAGTACTCGGTAAAGAGCAAAAAAGATCGGCATCTGAATCAAAATCGGAAGACACCCTGCCATCGGATTGTATCCGTGGCTCTTCATCATAGTCAGCATTTCTCGATTGAGAGCCTCTTTGTCGTCTTTATATTTTTCTTTGATTTTTTGAAGTTGTGGCTGAAGTTTAGCCATTTCTTTCATGCTCTTCATGCTTTTATACGTAAGCGGATAGGTCACAATGCGCACGAGCAGTGTGAGCAAAATAATAGAAACCCCATAGTTATGAAAAATACTATAAAACCATTGCATAATCCGCAGCAGGGGATACGCAAAAATCGTAAACCACCCCAGATCCACCGTGTGATCTAACGTGGGCTCTACGCCCCTCAACATTTCGATTTCCTTGGGACCAAAATAAACCCGCAAAGGTGCGGAAAAATGTCTGTCTTTTATGGGATAAACAAGACTCATCCTCCCCTGTCGGCTCTCTAGCGGCTGAACAAGACCTCTTGGTAAAAGAGCTTCCTCTTTTTCGTCTGAAATCAGCGCCATTAAGAAATATCGGCTGGTAAATCCCACCCATTTTACTGCGGTAGGAATTTCCTGAAGCTTCACATCTTTTTCTAAAACAACACGAGAAATCTCCTTATTGGTCCAATAAACCAATTGCCTATCTGGGTTTTCTGGATCTTTTTCTGGGGTTTGATGAACGAGCGAAATAAATGCATAGTGCGGTTGTGTCCCAGTATAGCCCGGCTTGATCTCAGCTTGATATCGCGCTTGAAAATAAGTCTGTCCTTCCACAGGAATCATTTCGCGATTGATCTTTACATTTACATCTTCGTAGTCCCAGCGAACTGAGCCTCCTGGTCCAGAAGACAGCCTTCCCTCCACCTTTTCTAAGTAGGCAAACTCAGGGCTATCAAACGCGAGCCGTCCCTCTCCCAGATCCCCGCCCTTGGATGCGCCAATAGTCATTGTCTGAAGATCCATCAGAGTAGTTTCGTTTATATTGGAATTCGAACTGAGTCCCGCATGATAGTTTTTAAGTACCCAGTTAGAAACAACACTGTTTCCTTCATTAAAAATGAGGGTTCCGTTGTGGAGTTCCAATTTTTTTACTTCGCCCTTGTGTCTATTTTCTTGAATGGGAACCGCAGTAGTACTGGCCGCTTGTAACAGTGGTGCTGGTTCTGCTTTTTTGGGTTCAGCGGTCACAAGTGCAGTGCCGTTTACAGGCATTCTCGGCTCTATGAAAATTTTTTGCCAAACTAAAAAGATTAAAAAACAAAGGCTAATCGCTAAAAAAGTTCGACGATCCATATTATTCACCTTTTCTGTGGTTTTGCGTTTTCAGGCACCCAATCGACACCCTTTTTTCCCCACGGATGACAACGAGAGAGCCTAATCAAAGTCAAATAGAGTCCTCTACATATGCCATGCTTTTCAAACGCTTCTTCTCCGTAGTGTCCACAGGTCGGGTAAAAGCGGCACCCTTGGCCTGGTCCGACAAAGAACAAAGAAAGGGCATGAAAAAATGGGGAAAATACTTTGTGATAAATAGAAAAGAAAAGCCGGATCATTTTTTTATTACGACCTCTCTCAATTCTTTTTCAAGTGAAGTCATTAGTTTTAAATGAAAAGGATGTGCCATTTTTTTTCCCGCCGGGATCACCACGTTATAATCAAATCCACCCAGAAATGCGCTAAGATTCCTAAAAGCCTCGCGTATTCTCCTTTTTACCCGGTTTCTCTCGATCGAGGTCCCCCTTGCTTTCAGCGTAATCCCAAGGCGAAAGTGACCTAGTTGATTGGGTATCCTATATACAACGCACTCAGACAGGCCAAAGACCTCGTTTTTCCCAAAAAACTTCCTAAACTCCCTGGGATGGTGAAGCCGTCTCTCTGTGCTCAGTGCCTTTGAACTAAGATCGCTCGCAGATTTCTTCAAAGGAAGGTTATTTGCCTGGAACCTTGACCACAAGCCTCTTTCGGCCTCTCGCTCGACGCCTCTTCAGGGTCTTACGACCATTTTTCGTCTTCATACGCGCACGAAAACCATGTCTTCTGCGCCGCTTCGTCCTACTGGGTTGAAAAGTCCTTTTCATATATCAGAATACTCCACTCAATTTATTTTTAGGAGTTATCGGAGCGAGGATCCGTTGTCAAGAACAAGCGCTCATGTTATCTCGTCAAATTCGTTCATTTATGAGAACCACATTAAGTATCGACACAACCCAATGGCCCGAAATCTGGCAATCCGTCTACCGGATGTTGGAGCAGTACATCGTTTCGACACAGCTAACGACTTGGATTCAGCCTCTAGAATTTGTAAAATCTGTCCCCTCAGAGGGGGGGATTAAGATCCACTTCAACACACCCACCGATTTTTCAGCTCAATGGGTAAAGGATCATTATAAAAAGCTTATGGAAAATGCTTTTTCACAGGTTTTGGGTTCACCCTGTGAAGTTTTGCTCTTGGTGAGCGAAAATCCGTTGGATTTAACTCAGCAAGAAGACGTGACAGATGAACCACCGATCCTTGAGCCTGTTCATATTACTCAAGCCACATCCTCTCGACATCAACAGACTTCTCGCCTTTGGGAAGAAACGAGTGTCGATCCCCGTTATGTTTTTGAAAATTTTGTGGTCGGTGCGAGCAATCAATTTGCCCATGCTTCTGCCGTCGCTGTCGCCGAACAGCCCGCAAAGCAATACAATCCCCTTTTTATTTACAGCAGTCCAGGACTTGGAAAAACACATCTCTTGTATGCGATAGGAAATCAGTTGATCAAAAACAACCCTGACTCTCGTGTTGCGTATGTTTCAGCGGAGCGCTTTGTCAACGAAATGATTGATTCTCTCCAACACAACAGAATGCCCAGCTTTAGAAAAAAATATAGAGACAGTTTTGACATGATTCTCATTGATGACATCCAATTCATCGCAGGTAAGAAAAAATCTGAAGAAGAGTTTTTTCACACTTTTAACGCCCTTCACAGCACAAAAAGACAAATTGTTGTTTCCAGTGATCGCCCGCCCAAGGAAATCGAAAATCTAGAAGAGCGCGTACGAACTCGGTTCGAGTGGGGATTGATCGCTGACATACAACCCCCTGAAATTGAGACACGCATTGCGATTCTAAAGGCCAAGGCAGAGCGAGAAGACATTTATATTCCAGATGATGTTGCAACCTTTATAGCGACCTATGTCAAAAGCAATGTTCGAGAGTTAGAGGGTCTACTGATTCGTCTTCAAGCTCAAGCCTCTCTTTCTGGGGCTGAGATTTCTTTAGAGATGGCAAAAAATGAACTAAAGACTGCTATCCCTGAGGAGGGTTCCCACTTTACTATTGAGTCCATCCAATCAGCTGTCGCAAAACATTTTCAGATCAAACTTCTGGATCTCAAATCAAGCGCTAGAAGTCGTAATGTTTCTTTGCCAAGACAAATTGCCATGTACCTCATCCGAAAATACACCGGCATGGGTTTCAAAGAGATCGGTCATTACTTTGGGGGAAAAGACCATTCCACCATTCTTCATGCTTGTACAAAAATTGAAAGAGGCATTGAGGGTGAGACCGAAATCCGTGAGTCTGTTGAATCCGTCCAAAATCTCCTCTAAAAATATTCTGACTAAAATTTTTTGATCAGATACCTGTTTTTCTGTGGATAACTCTGTGGATAACTCTGTTTTAACAATGTTAATAAAAAGTTATCCACAGAGTTATCCACACGTTATCCACAGAGTTATCCACATAATACACAAACGTGTTTTTAATTATTTCAATTAGTTAG
>JAHFAB010000123.1:4564-6164 GCA_023250795.1 Bacteriovoracaceae bacterium | reverse complement strand
AAACAGATGTTTTCGTGGATCTCATTTGTTACCGAAAACACGGACACAACGAATCTGACGAGCCCTCTTTTACACAACCATTATTGTATAAAAAAATAAAAGATCATCCTTCTACTCGGGACCTGTATTCTCAAAGACTGATTAAAAATGGGACACTGACAGATTCTGAGTCCACAGCGATGGTTGACCAAGTGATGGGGTATTTGAGCGAAGCACAGCAAAAAACAAAAGAAGAAGTTCCTCAACCCTATACTTCCGCGTTCGAAGGAACATGGAAAGGGTTTCGTCAACCTACGGAGAAAGAGCAGTTCACATCTGTAAAAACTTCTATTGATGAGAAAACACTCAAAGATATTTCAGAACGATTGAACAAATTACCCAGCCAGTTTCACTTACACCCGAAACTGAATCGTTTTTTTGAGGCAAGACTGAAAGCTGTACTAGAAGGAAAAGGGATTGATTGGGGCAATGGGGAGACATTGGCTTACGCTTCTCTTTTGATCGAAGGTCATCCCGTTAGACTTTCAGGACAAGATGTTGGGAGAGGAACTTTTACTCATCGCCATGCTGTATTGCATGATTATGAGACGGGTGAAGTTTATATTCCGCTTAATCAAATTCAAAACGGGCAAGCCCCGTTTTTAGTTCACAACAGCCATCTTTCGGAAGCCGCGGTCATGGGTTTTGAGTATGGCTACTCTCTAGCCACACCTCAGGCCCTTGTTTTATGGGAGGGGCAATTTGGGGATTTTGCCAATGGGGCACAGGTGATTATCGACCAGTTTATTGCTTCATCAGAATCCAAATGGCAGCGCATGAGTGGACTTGTTCTGTTGTTGCCTCATGGATATGAGGGGCAAGGACCTGAGCACTCCAGTGCTCGCTTGGAAAGATTTCTAAGTTTATGTGGGAAAAATAATCTAATTGTATGTAATCTCACTACGCCTGCTCAGCTTTTTCATGGGTTTCGCAGACAGCTAAAAAGAGATTTTAGAAAACCTTTGATCATTATGTCTCCTAAAAGTTTATTGAGACATCCTCTTGCAGTTTCTACTTTAGATGATTTTACAAAGGGGGAGTTCAAAGAAGTTTTGGATGACTCTGCATTATCTGAGCTGAGCTCTGCTAAAAAAGTCAGACGCGTGCTTCTTTGTACTGGAAAAGTTTATTATGATTTGCTTACAGAAAAAAATACCCGCAAAGTCAGTGATATTGCAATTGTGCGGTTAGAGCAGATGTATCCCTGGCCTTCAGAGTTATTATCTTCAGTTTTAGATCGATATTCTGAGGTCCAAGATATTTTTTGGGTCCAAGAAGAACCTAAAAATATGGGAGCTTGGAGTTATATTTATAATCAATGGAGTGGGGGATATGAGACGTTTACGTTTAAGGGAGGTGTGAAACCCATTCAATATATCGGAAGAGAAATCGGAGCAGCGCCAGCTGTTGGTTCTGCAAAAATTCATGAATTAGAACAAAAAGGTTTGATAGAAAAAGCATTCAGTTGAAGGAGAACAACCATGATTCACAACATCGTGACTCCCAGTGTGGGCGAGTCGATCACAGAAGTGAGCATATTAAGATGGGCAAAACAAAATGG
>JAHFAB010000123.1:0-4510 GCA_023250795.1 Bacteriovoracaceae bacterium | reverse complement strand
TTACTTGAACTTGAATCCGATAAAGCAACAGTTGAAATAGTAGCTGAGCACCCAGGTGTTCTCAATATTGTAAAAAATGCGGGTGAACGGATACCCATTGGGATTGTCATTGCTACGATTGATGATTCGGCAAAACCAACGTCAGCAGACGTGACTCAGAAAGTGATTCCTCCAACTTCTAGCGGGGACAGTAATACTGTGCTGAGTCCTGCAGTGAAAAAAATAGTTACGGAAAAGGGCATTGATGTTTCACAGATTTCTGGCACAGGAAAAGATGGGAGAGTGACGAAGGGGGATCTAACTCTGACGGCTGCAGTTGCCAAGCCCGCGGTTTCACAGCCAGCTGCACCGACTCAGGTGGATCGTCCCGGTGATCGTAGAGTACAAATGAGTCTATTGCGAAGTCGAATTGCGGAGCGGCTTGTGCAAGCGCAACACACCGCTGCGATTTTGACTACGTTCAATGAAGTGGACATGAGTGGAGTGATGGGGCTTCGAAATAAACACAAAGATCCTTTTAAGGCAAAACATGGAGTTCCGTTGAGTTTCATGTCTTTTTTTACAAGAGCTTCGGTGGAAGCTTTGAAAACTGTTCCAGAGGTGAACGCATCGATTGATGGAAAAGACATGATTTATCACGATTATTTTGACATCGGGATTGCTGTGGGGTCTGAGCGCGGTCTTGTAGTTCCTGTTATGCGAAATGTAGAAAAAATGGGTTTTGTTGATATTGAAAAAAGAATTGGAGAATTAGCTGCAAAAGCAAGAGATGGAAAACTTTCGATTGATGATATGACTGGTGGTACTTTTACAATATCCAATGGTGGAACCTATGGATCGCTTTTATCTACTCCCATCCTAAATCCTCCTCAAAGTGGAATTTTAGGCATGCACAAGATCGAAGAACGTCCTATTGCTATCAGTGGTAAAGTAGAAATTCGTCCCATGATGTATCTCGCTCTTTCTTATGATCATCGAATCATTGATGGAAAAGGTGCTGTCACTTTTCTCGTTAATCTCAAAGGTTTTCTCGAACAACCTGAGAAACTCGGATTGGAGTACTAGTCAATGGCAACAGAACTTTTTGATTTGATCGTAGTTGGAGGCGGGCCTGCTGGATATGTTGCCGCGATTCGAGCTGCTCAGCTGGGTTTTAAAACAGCTTGTGTTGAAAAAAGAAAATCTTTAGGCGGGACGTGTTTAAACGTTGGGTGTATCCCGTCTAAAGCTTTGCTTGATTCGAGCGAGCATTTCTATCATGCCAAAACAAAACTGAAGAATCATGGAGTCATAGTCGGAGATGTAAAACTTGATGTTTCTCTCATGATGAAGCGAAAAGAAACAGTCGTTAGGCAACTGACTCAAGGCATAGCAGGACTTTTAAAAAAGAATAAAATCGAGTGGGTCATAGGACAGGGAAAACTGATCAAATCAGATTCCAACGAAAAGGCAGTTGAGGTAGATACTGAGTCAGGAAAAAAACTCTTAACTGGTAAGAGAGTTTTGATTGCCACAGGGAGTGAACCCACGAGTCTGCCTTTCATGCCCTTTGATGGGAAAAAAATCGTCAGCTCGACAGAAATTTTAGAACTCACTGAAGTTCCAAAACACCTTGTAGTCATTGGGGGAGGAGTCATTGGTTTAGAGATGGGTTCGGTTTGGCTGAGACTGGGCTCGAAAGTGACAGTGGTAGAATTTTCAGACCGTCTTGTGCCTTCGATGGATCGCCAAATTGGAACAGAGCTGCAAAAAATTCTAACTAAACAGGGATTTGAGTTTAGACTTTCGTCTAAGTGTTTAGGTGCAGAGAAAAATGGAAACTGGGTTGTGGTTGAGGCGGAAGAATTGGCGAGTAAAAATAAGTTTAAGTTAGAATGTGATGTCGTTTTAGTGTCAACAGGGAGACGGCCTTATACCGATGGACTTGGTTTGGAAACCTTGGGCATTTCTAAAGACAAGGCGGGGCGTATTGAAGTCGATGCTCATTTTCAAACAAAAGTTCCTGGGATTTATGCCATTGGTGATGTGATTGCAGGACCCATGCTTGCGCATAAAGCAGAAGATGAAGGAGTGGCTGCTGTGGAAATCATGGCTGGGCAAGCAGGACACGTCAACTATGAGGCGATTCCCAACGTTGTTTACACCTGGCCTGAGTTGGCATCCGTGGGTGCAACTGAGGAAGAGGTGAAGGCCAAGGGAGTTGAATATAAAACGGGTACTTTCCCATTTATGGCCAATGGGCGGGCCAAAGCGATGGAAGATACAGAGGGATTAGTAAAAATTATTGCAGATGCAAAAACTGATCGTGTACTTGGCGTTCATATTTTAGGCCCAAGAGCGAGCGATATGATCGCTGAAGCTGTGGCTGTGATGGAGTTTGGTGGGAGCGCTGAGGATATTGCTCGCACGTGTCACGCCCACCCCACACTAGCAGAAGTGATGAAGGAAGCTGCTTTAGCGGTTGATAAAAGACAGATCCATTTGTAATTTGAAAGCAAAACATCAAGCTAGGTATTTTTATATTTTATAAATTTTTTAAGTTATTTAATTTGTAATCTTTTAAAATTAAGGGATGAGTGAGGCGTTGGGAGGACATGGATGTCCACAGCTCATGGAAGAGCGTGAGGGTCCCAAGGCAGGATGCCGTGCCGACAACTCATCCTTTTATTTTAAAAGATTACAAATTAAATAACTTAAAAAATTTATAAAATATAAAAATACCTAGCTTGATGTTTTTTGCGAGAGGTTATTGGCCTGGGATTTTAATTCCGCTAAACCCTTTTCCAAAACTTTTCAGAAGATCCTCTGCATTTCCCATCGAGTGGTAATCTTTTGGAATTGTAAAATAAGAATCTGCTTGGGCAACTGTTCTAATGTTTTCAATATTGGTTTCAGTTGTTTGTTCGGGTTTGACTGTCACGATAGATTTTACCATGGGAACTTCGCTGAGATCATTGGGTTTCCAAAGTTTGATATGTGTTTTTTTCCCATTCCTATTGGTGTCTGTTTCATAAACTGTACAGGAGTGACCATTTGCAGTTTCAGTTCCAGTTATTGTGAAATTTTTCTTCTTTAGGCAAGCATCTATATCATTTGCAGGACAAACAGGGGAGTAGGACTCAATTTGAGAGAGGTTTATTTCCATCACCATTTTTTGTGGGTGGAGCAATGTCCAGGCTTTTCTTGCTTTGAGGTTTACCAGTGTGGCGGCCTGTGTCGGTTTTTTTGCGTCTAAAAGGACTTTGTCTTTTTTCATTCTCATGAGTCCTGTGACTTCAGGCATGTTCTTTCCGCCAGTGGAGGTGACCTTGAAGGCTCCTTCCCAATCGGCCTGAACGGGGGTGGAAAATGCAAATAACAGGAATAGAGATAGAACAGATTTTGATTTGAACATGTTGAAATTTAAGCGTATTCTGAGGTCTTTGTCCAGAGAGAATTTTTTAGACTAGTTTTCTTTTTCAGCAATCCTAAAAGCCGCTGCCATTTGATCTTGTTCAGTTTTTGAAATTGATAAAGAATGAGCAATAGTTCTCCATGTTTTTACTACATTTACTACTTCTCGTATAATTTTATCTGTTTTATCTTTTTTTAACCTAAAATATTTAGCAACTGATTTGGCCAGTTCAAGGTCCTGAGAATTATCTGCTTCTGAAATGTTCAATTTCAATCCTTCACCGAAAGGAACAGGATTGATGTCATAGGCAGGAGCAAGTCTCCATCCATTGGATTCTAAGAGGAATCCATGGTTGCGCAAATGGTCATCTGTGTTTGATACGCAAATAAAAAAAACTATTCTGCGCCAAAGTTCTTCGAGATCTTTGGGTGTGTTGGATCCACGTTGAATCAAAAACTCAACCAGTTCTAAATAACTCACGCCTTGGGATGCATCGTCGCCATCGGTACGTTGGAGTAATGTCATCGCTGATGCAAAGTGCAATCGTTCTCCGCTCTCATTACGGTCAAATCGTTTGGTTAAAAATGTTCGATGGTGGCCTCCAAAGTTGCGAGAGTGTGCCTCTGCTACGTTTACTCCGGCGCTTTTGGCCAGTTTATTTACAACTTCTTCCCAAGCTCCAATATCAGTTTTATCATTCGAGCTTGGGAATTTAGCAATCCAAAGAGCCTTGTGTTCATCGATCACACTTGCTTTTGGTCTTGCTCCACCTAGAGAGGAGCCTGGAACAACGAGTATTTCTAACCATTTTGAAGAATTTGTGTCTCCTTCAGAATGATCTTTTTCAAGTGCAAGACTTGCATATTCTAGCTCACGTAGTGATGTCCAAGGTGGAGAGGCATAAGATCGTTGGTCATCTAAAAAGGGCCCGTTTGGATCAGCTCTGAACCTCAGTCCCCCCATTCTGTGGGCATCGAAAACCCCTAAAAGATAATCTGACTCCAAAAGCTCACGAGGCTCTCTCTTTTCTTTTCGGGCTATTTGTTCTTCTCTTTTTTTCATCAATATACGCCCCCAACGATCGGGAGAAGAATCTAAAAAAATTCCAAAATTATT
>JAHFAB010000122.1 GCA_023250795.1 Bacteriovoracaceae bacterium | reverse complement strand
GAGACATTTGGAGTTGTGGAGAGTATCAAGGCGGTCTCTGATCTTTATTCGCCCGTTACGGGAAAAGTAATGGAAGTAAATTCTAGTTTAGTCAGTAGTCCAGCTATGTTAAATCAAGATCCACATCAAAAAGCGTGGCTCATAAAATTAGAGTTGACCGATTCATCTTCGATTCAAGAATTAATGAGTGCAGATCAGTATGAAAAACAGGTTGCTGGTTTAAAATAGTTAGCCAGTATAGCTTTCGCTATCACTTTCAAGCGGGGGACAAGAGCAGACTAGATTCCTTTCTCCATAAACCGCATCGATTCTTGAAACTGGGGACCAAAACTTGTGCTCTTTTAACCATGATATTGGATAAGCAGCTTTTTCCCGAGAGTAGGGGCGATTCCATGTGGAGCGTGTTACTTGTTCAGCCGTGTGTGGTGCATTTTTAAGAACATTGTTTTGTCGGTCGGCTTTGGACTCCTCAATTTCTTTTATTTCATGGTAGATAGAAATCATAGCATCGCAGAAACGATCTAATTCTTTTTTTGATTCACTCTCGGTAGGTTCAATCATTAGAGTGCCAGGGACTGGGAAGGAAACTGTAGGCGCGTGAAAACTGTAGTCCATCAATCGTTTAGCCACATCTTCGACTTCTATTCCAGTAGAAACTTTGAATTGCCTAAGGTCTACAATGCATTCGTGTGCGACAAACCCATTTTTTCCTTTATAAAGTACTGGGAAATAAGGGTCTAATTTGCGCGCAATATAATTGGCGTTCAGAATTGCAATCTCTGTTGCATTTTTAAGTCCGAGAGCTCCCATCATTTTGATGTAGGAATAAGAAATCGGAAGAATGCTTGAGCTCCCCCAGGGGGCAGCAGAAACCGAGCCAACTCCATTTTTATTTGTTGTTGAAGTCAAAAAATGGGTGGGTAGAAAAGGAGCTAAATGTGATTTTACTGCAATGGGTCCCATTCCTGGTCCTCCGCCCCCATGGGGGATACAAAATGTTTTATGCAGATTGAGGTGACAGACATCAGCGCCCAGTTCAGCGGGCCGACAGAGTCCCACCTGTGCGTTAAGGTTTGCGCCATCCATATAAACTTGTCCGCCCTGACGATGAACGATTTCACAAATTTCTACAATCCCCTCTTCGTAAACGCCATGAGTTGAGGGATACGTGATCATAAGAGCTGACAAAGTGTCTTTATATTCTGCAGCTTTTTTATCGAGGTCAGCAATATCAATATTGCCTTCCGAATCACATCGGACTACGACCACTTTCATCCCAGCCATTGCTGCGCTTGCAGGATTTGTTCCGTGTGCAGACTGAGGGATCAGGCAAACATCTCGTTTTGAATTTCCATTGGCTTGGTGATATTTTCTAATGGCGAGAAGTCCGGCATATTCTCCCTGTGATCCAGCGTTGGGTTGCAAAGAGGTCGCTTGAAAACCTGTAATTTCAGCTAACATTTTTTCTAAATCAGTAATGAGTTCTAGATATCCTTTTGCCTGTTCCAGGGGAATAAAAGGATGAAGTCCATTGATCTCTGGCCATGTGATAGGCAGCATTTCAGTAGCCGCGTTAAGTTTCATTGTGCACGATCCAAGCGCAATCATGGATGTGGTGAGGGAGAGGTCTTTTGATTGCAGGCGTGTCATGTAGCGCATCATCTGAGTTTCTGAGTGATAGGAGTTAAACACAGAGTGAGTGAGATATTTTGTTTTTCTTCTGAGAACATCCGGGATTTGTAAAGAAAGATTTTTTTCTAGATCAGCAAGAGAAAATGGCAGCGGTTTGTTCAGTGAAAAAATCTCTAAAAGTTCTTTGATGTCTGATTGGCTTGTCGTTTCATCAAAGCTAATCCCTAATTTATTTTTAGAAAAAGAGCGCAAATTTATTTTGTGATTCAGCGCTAAAGCGAGCAGTTCTTGGGCTTTTTCTGTTTCAACACAAACGGTGTCAAAAAGAGGAGGGTCTGAAGTTTTGTATCCAAGTTTTTTGAGGCCAGATAAAAAAAGGCTAGTTAAAAAATGAACTTTCTCTGCTATTTTTCGAATGCCATTAGGCCCGTGGTAAACTGCGTACATACTTGCGGCTACGGCTAATAACACTTGAGCAGTACAGATGTTGCTAGTCGCCTTTTCTCTTCGGATATGTTGTTCCCGAGTCTGTAGTGAGAGTCGGATGGCAGGCTTTCCATCAGCGTCTTTTGAAACACCAACAATTCTTCCAGAAATGAGACGTTTGTAAGCGTCTTTTGTGGATAAAAAGGCGGCGTGTGGGCCACCAAATCCAAGTGGAACCCCAAAGCGCTGTGAGTTTCCCACTGCTACATCAGCGCCCATCTCTCCCGGAGATTTTAGCAACGCCAAACCGAGAAGATCCGTAGCTAAAATGGTCAATGTGTTCGAAGCGTGTAATTTCTCTATTAAGCCGGTGTAATCGTAAACGGCGCCATCTGTTGCTGGGTATTGAAATAGCGCAGCAAAGACGGGGGTCTTATCCCATTGAAAACTCAGGTGATCTCCGACATTGATTTTTATTCCAAATGTTTCGGCTCTGGTTTTTACTACTGCAATCGTTTGGGGATGACAGAGTTCGGAAACAAAAAAACTTCGAGTAAGATCTTTTCCTTGCACGTTATAACAAAGAGACATCGCTTCGGCTGCTGCGGTAGCCTCATCTAGGAGTGACGCGTTTGCGATTTCTAAGCCGGTGAGATCTATAATCATAGTTTGAAAGTTCAGAAGAGCTTCAAGTCTTCCCTGTGCTATTTCTGCTTGATAAGGGGTGTATTGAGTATACCACCCGGGATTTTCTAAAATCCCTCTTTGTATGACGGAGGGGGTGATGCAGCCGGAGTATCCCATTCCTAGATATGATTTATAAATCCGATTCTTCGACATCTGCTGTCTTAGACTGGAGAGCATTTCGTATTCGCTGACTCCAGGTCCTATTATTTTTTCTGATAGCGGGTGTAGCGACCTGATTTTTTTAGGAACTGTATTTTCAATGAGGTCTTGGAGGGAAGAAGTTCCTAGGCTTTTGAGCATCTCCGATATTTCTGATTCATTTGGTCCGATATGGCGATTGACAAAAGATTCAGTATTCATATGTCTTCACTCATAAACGGAAATACAATCGAAATAAATCTAAAAACGGGTTTGAGAAGATTAAACATTGATCTTCTGCTAAAGGCGTGACATTATGCGTCAGGATTATGTTTTCAGTGTGTGGTTCGTTAAAAATAACATGAAATCGTCGTAATTTAGACGTAGCCTTGGGGTATTTCAATGAAATTTAGTAAAACCGTTGTTTTTATTGGGGTTCTGGTTGCTGTTCAGGGTTGTTCAAAAAAAACAGGTATTCCAGAGGGGGGGTCTCAAGCGTTGAGAGACACGAAAAACGGATCTTGGGAACAACCTCTTCGTGTACGTAAAGAAAAAAAAGTTTTACTAGAAATTAATAAGACAACAGGGATGGATCATGAGTTTTTGCTTTCGTCTTCGATGGTTCAGCAAAATCCGATATTAACTAGCGAAGGCTTAGTCAGCCGGATTGTTTCTTTTAAACTTCGAGACGGAAAGCTTGTTTTATTAGAATCTAGCCAGGGTCATCTCATATCAGAAGAAGACGAAAAAGCAGAACTTCCCTTGGCAGATTTTCCGATTTTAGAAGAGAAAGAGCAGAGCTATATCATCGATTTTAATTCTGGAATGAATTTAGTTTATACTTTGGAAAACTGGACTGCCTCTGACTTTGATGGGAAAGAGTATGCTCCCTATGCGCGATCTTATTCGATGCCCATTCCTAGTTCCTATATCAAAGGGGCTGAGCTCAAGGGCGATTATTTAGAGGTTCAACAAATTGCAATGGTTCAGACCAGGGGAGTAGCTAGACCGCCTTATGAAATTCGATATTATATTTCACCTTACAGAGCAAATAAGAAATTCTCTGTAAAAGAGAACAAAAGTTTTAGGTGGACAGGTTTTTTCGAGGCGCCACAGAAAATTGAAAAAGGCGGAAGGGAAGTTGCGCCTGTTACCCGATGGGATCTTTCTCGGCCGATTACATACTATGTGAGTGCAAATACGCCACCAGAGTATGTGCAAGCGGTGAAAGACGGGATTCTTTATTGGAATAAAAGTTTGGGGAGAGAAATTCTAAAGGCAGAGGTTGCTCCTATCGGAGTGAGTGCACCAGACCCCGGTTATAATCTGATTCAGTGGGTGAATTGGGATAATGCTCCATCTTCCTATGCCGATGTATTGACAGATCCAGTCACTGGTGAAGTTTTGCATGCACAGGCATATGTGACGAGCGCATTTGCGATTGAGTCAAAGGAAAAAGCGATTGAGCTTTTGAGAAAAATGAGAGAGAAACTCAAAAATGCAAAGATGGCACAGGCAAAAGTAAAACAGAAGGATGAGTCTTTTGGCAAACATCTTTGTAATCGAAATGAGCTTGATCAAGCTAAAATCATGAGTGAAGCTTTGGGAGAGTTGATCCACAAAAACGTTCCGAGCGAAACTTTTCTTCAATTCGCACAAAACGTCATTCGCTCCACTGTTGCACACGAAGTAGGACATACTTTGGGTTTGCGGCATAATTTTGGTGGAAATTTGGGCTCGAATGTTTCCGTTCAAGAAGAAAAAGAAGACGTTAAGAGGTATCTCTTAGCGGGCGTCTCGCCGCCATTGAGTAAAGTATACACTTCTTCAGTGATGGATTATTTGAGGTTTGAGTTAGATTATCTCGTTGGGGGTCAGATTGCAGAAATTGTTAACGAGAGTTCGGAGCAAGGCCACGTTTTTAGTTACGATAAATTGGCGATGGAGTCACTTTATCTTGACCGTGAAGTTCATGAACAAGACCTTGTAAACCTTCCTGTTTTTTGTACTGACAGTGATGCTTCGCGAGATTTCGGTGCGGCCAAATATTTGGATTGCCGGAGATTTGATCACGGACATAATCCAATAGAGGCATTGGCTTGGGAAACTTCACATGAACTAGAAACGATGCCTGAAAAGTTAGTTGAGGAGTACATAGAGGGGGTGACAGCATCTGATATCAGAGATTTTAACGAAGTTTCATTTGTGGAGCCGGGTTCTCACGAAGTCATTCACCGACTAAACACCTATTTGGATGAAAAACTAAAGTGGATGGACCATGCCAATCGATCTTTATTGATTGAGAAAAAATTTCCATATGTTGGATCTGTAAATGAAAAACTAATACAAGCTAAGTTTGATGAGTTTGTTTCAAATTCGGTTTCTCAGTTGGATGTGTATGAAGATCCGATCAGTTTTGGAGGTGGAACACAAGTCACAGTGAAGCGGTTGGATGGAATTGAGAACTATCTTCTTTCTGTTCTGCCAGCAATGGACCGGGATCACTCCTATATTTCGGAAGTGGCAGAACAAAGTTTAGAAAATCTTTTGACACAAGATGAGTTTACTCAATGGATTGGAAAAAGTGGGAAAACATTTTCGTTTAGTGCGGGTGATATTCAGAAAATTAGAGAAACTGGCAGAGAACATTTTTGGTCGGTGGAGAATAATGTAATTGACTATGCTTTAACATTGATCGCTAAAATTGAGATTAAAAACGAAAAAATCCAGGAAAGATTGGCGGAACGTTTGAAGGTCATTGTTCCAACTATTGTATTAGTCGATTCTGACTTGAACGTTCATTTTAAGTTTTCAAACGAAAAGAAGGTTGAAACACCGAAACTTTCGTCTAAGCTTTCGGCTGAAAGTTTTGAGCATATGCCTTTTTCAATCTTAAGTGCGCTAAAGCCTTTATTTAGATCTCCTAAGGAAAAATCAGGAAAAAAAGAAGAAGTTCTTGCAAAAGATCAAGAAAAGAAAAAAACCGCTTCCCTTACTCAACCGAATCAGCTTAAGAAGTTCCGTTATTCTCATGAGATTAGAGAGTCTGCGCTGGGCTTATTGAAAATAACGCTGAACAAAGATCTTGAGGGTTGGCAGAAACCGGTTTCAGCAGCCCTGAAGGAAACTCTTACGTTCTTAGTTTTAGAGACTATTGGAGACAAAGTGGAAGTAAAAGATATTGATGAAAAGAAAATTCAAAGTGCAGATGCACGGAAATGGTTAAGAGAACAAAAATCGATTTTGGAAAAACTGTGATCAGGGTTTTTGGTTCCTTTTAGGCGGC
>JAHFAB010000121.1 GCA_023250795.1 Bacteriovoracaceae bacterium | reverse complement strand
CAAGGAAACAATCAAAGTGTCGCCAGAGTTCGTAAAACGGGTTTTCATTGCCATCTTGGGTTCTCCTGAGAATTTGTTTTCATCTCGCTCTTGTTTCTATTATGCTCCGGTTTTATGGATCCATCCAAGAGGCAAAATCTACCGAGTATTCCGCAAATGGGGCGGCTTTCCGTGGTGGCCACACCGATAGGGAATCTCCAAGACCTGACGCCTCGAGCTCGCCTCACTCTCGAAGAAGCCAATCGTATATTTTGTGAAGACACTCGTAGAACTCTGAAGTTACTCAGTGCACTTGGAATTTCGAATCGACTCGAACGATTTGATGAACATGCGTCCGAAAAGCAGATCGAAAGAGCGATTTCCGGACTCTTGTCCGGAGAGCATATTGCACTCGTTTCAGATGCGGGAACCCCTGGGCTCAGTGACCCCGGTGCAAAGTTAGTCATAGCCGCTCAGAGGGAAAGTATTTTGATCACGCCCATTCCTGGACCATCAGCTCTGACCAGTCTTCTTTCGGTGAGTGGTTTCTCTCAAACCGAGTTTTGTTTTCTGGGTTTTTTCCCAAGGAAATCAACTGAAAGGAAAAAACAACTCGAAGCGATCATGAAATTTCCACTGTTCCAAGTATTTGCTTGGTTTGAAAGTCCAATGCGGATTACTGAGACTTTGGAGTTTATTTCTGGAATCCAACCTTTATTGAGAGCCGTTGTGGGAAAAGAGCTTACAAAACTTTATGAAAAAATTTTTTATGGAGATATAAAGTCTGTTTCGGAACAAGTAAAAAAAGAAATAACAGAACAGGGGACGTTAGGAGAGTGGTGTTTTGCGATTCAGTGCGAGAAAGCCTCAGCCCAAGAGGAGAAAAGTTTAGATTGGGTTAACACTTTGGAATGTCTTATGAATGCTCGAGTTTCTGCTTCAGAAGCGGCAAGACAGGTTAGCCAATATTTTGGCGTGCAGAAAAAAAGCGTCTATGAAATGGCGCTAAAAATTTCTAAGAAAAAAATAACCGAGGGGGGTTGACCTTCGTCTTAAGAACCCCGTAAACTGAGAGTGTGGTTGTGAATGAATTCCATGGATGGATTCAGGGAGAAAGACTTCAACAATTCTCGTTGGCCTCAGTCAGGTTAGGAAGACCAGCGCTGAGGCATTTTCATGAAAAATTTTGCTAAAAAAACCTCCTCAAACACCGATCTCAAACAGGCTCTAGAACGAATTCGAGATCTAGAAGCAGAAATTCAAACCATGCTGATGGCCATGAAAGAGAAAATCCAGCAAATGGAGCTTCTCACACAAGTTTCTAGTATTCTAAACTCTTCTTTAGATCCTGAGGACGTTCGAGAAAAGACCCTCGAAGTGACTTGCGAACTTTTAAAATGTGAAACTGCTTCGTTACTTCTGGTAGATTCTGAAAAAGCAGAGCTCTACTGGGATACGGCCTTGGGCGAGACAGGAAAAGCTCTTAAAAAAAATCTCAGACTTCCTATCAATGATCGATCTATTGCTGGATCGGTTGCTATGTCAGGAGAGAGCTTGCTCATCAACGATGTTGAAAAAGATCCTAGGCATTTTAAAAAAGCGACTGAAAAATCTTCCTTTCAAGTTAAGTCGATGCTCTGTGTTCCTCTCAGGAACAAGGGTAAAGTGGTTGGGGTTTTGCAGGCTCTCAATAAACTTCACAAAATCAGTTCTGCTTCAAAGTTTTCTGAGGGTTTCCAACAAGAGGACTTACAACTCTTGGAAACTCTCAGCCATCCCGTTTCCATCGCTGTAGAAAATTCTAAACTCTACACCTCATTGAAACGTGGTTTTTATGACACCGTCGAAGCTTTGGCCGAATCCATTGAAAAGAAAGATCATTACACTGGGGGTCACACAAAGCGGGTGGTCCATTTTTCTTTATGTGTAGCAAAATACATGGATTTGACTCCGGAGGAGTTTGAGCAAGTGAAACTGGGTGCTTTGCTCCATGATGTGGGGAAAATTGGGGTGGATGATAAAATCCTAAAAAAACAAGCTCCACTTGATCCAGAGGAGTGGAAAGTGATGCGGAAACATCCAGAACTCGGTTTTGACATCATGAAAAGAGTAGAGAGCCTGAAAGGCGTCATGGGAGGCATGCGGTTTCATCATGAGAGATGGGATGGAAAAGGTTATCCACTCGGTCTAAAAGGCGAAGAAATCCCCCTGATCGCACGTATTATTGCTGTCGCAGACGCCTATGATGCGATGGTGAGCACGCGTCCCTATCGAAAAGGACTGCCCGCAAAGATAGCCTATGAAGAGATTTTAAAATATAAGGGCATTCAATTCGACCCTCATGTTGTGGATGCTTTTATTCAAGCTTATCAAAAGGAAAAAATGGGTCAAAAGCAGGGGGAGTCCATTCTTTCGAACTGCGATTGATTCTCCAATCAAGGCCTGCTAAGTTTCTTTGTGCATGGCATGGTTTGATGACCTGAAGACTCCAAAAATTAAATCTGAAGTCTCTCAAAGAACTTCGAAAGTTCCTGAGGGGCTCTGGGTCAAATGCAGTTCTTGTGGAGAAACACTCCAATCCAAAATCTTAAAAGAGAACCTCATGATTTGCCCAGAATGCTCGTTCCATTTCCGTGTTTCAGCGGCAGAAAGAATCGCCCTTCTGACTGACGAGGGATGTTTTGAAGAATATGCAGAAAACCTAGTTTCCACAGATCCATTAGAGTTTGACGATCTCAAACCTTATCGAGTTCGTTTGAGATCCGCAGCGGATCAGACGGGTTTGAGAGATGCGTTTGTGGTGGGTAAAGCCAAGCTGGGGGGGCTCTCGTATCATTTGGGGGTGTTTGAGTTCAAATTCATGGGTGGCAGCATGGGTGTGGTGGTGGGAGAAAAAGCCGCGCTCTTATTTGATCATTCTCTCAAAGAAGGTCTTCCAGCAGTGATTGTTTCAGCCAGTGGTGGGGCGAGAATGCAAGAAGGCATTTTGTCCCTGATGCAAATGGCAAAAACTTCATCTTTGATACGGAAAATGAGGGAGGAGGGAATTCCCTATATTTCAGTTTTAACTGATCCAACAACCGGAGGTGTAGCTGCCTCGTTTGCTATGTTGGGAGATGTTATTTTGGCCGAGCCAGGTGCGTTGATCGGATTTGCAGGGCCACGAGTGATTGAACAAACCATTCGTCAAACTTTGCCCCCCGGATTTCAAAGAAGTGAATTTTTATTAAAGCATGGATTTATCGATCGAATCGTTTATCGTAAGGATTTAGCGACGGAACTTAAGCAATGCCTTCTTCGATTAGGACAACATCGGTGCTACAACTCGTTAAGATAAACTACCTAAACTGCCTAAATAGGGCGAGCTTTTTTTTCTTTCCAGTTTTGGCTTTTGCAGCACAAGATTCCTCTCCCATGCATTGGTCTGGGGATAAGACCCTTTGGGATAAGAATGGAAATCGAGTGGAACTCATCGGGCATGCAGCTTTGCATGAGCCAGGTGAAAGTATAACGGCGGATCACATACTCTACGATAAAGAGACCAGGGTCTTAGATGCCTACGGCAATTGCATCTATTTTGCCGGAGATCTCATTGTTTATTCCGACGAAATCCACTTCAATTTAGATACGAGGACGGGGACTATCATTGGAGGTCGAGTTTCCAATAGTTATTTTTCTCTCACGGGTGAAAGAATTAATAAATTGGGTCAGGGCCGTTTTCAAACACATCGAGGAGAGTACTCCACTTGTGCAGATTGCCCTCAGACTTGGGCTTTTGGAGGGGGGGATGTGGACATGCAAATGGAGGGGTATGCTTTCATGTCCAACGTCACAGCGAAAGTCAAAGATGTTCCCGTGGTTTGGTTGCCCTACTTGATTGTTCCTTTGAAGAAAAAACGACAGACCGGATTTCTCATGCCAAAGTTTACATTTGCTACAGAGGGGTTTCGATTTGTTTTGCCCTTTTTTTGGGCGATCAATCGAAGTTCAGATTTGCTGGTAACATTGGGTGGGTGGGGAGGGTTTGGGCTCAGAGGAGAACTTGAAGGGCGTTATAAACTGGGCGATCAAAGCGATGGGAAAGTAGATTTTTACTATTTGCATGATCAGACGTTCAAACAATTCCTTCACGATAAAAATGTGACTGAAAATCGAAATTTCAAAGAAATTTCTAGCCGTTGGGCATTGGGATTTGAACAGAAACAAAAACTTCCTTTTCAGATTTATGAGAAGCTTCGTTTTTATGAAGTGAGCGATAATTTTTATCTCAGCCGATTTGGAGATTTGCCCAAAGGTGGAGATGCGGTTTTACCTTCGACCCTGAGTTTTTCTTATGCAAACTCAGATTTTAGTACTTTTATTGCTGCGAGGCGTATTAGAAATCTGATTAGCCCCAATCCTCTTTTGTTTGATCCTAATACAGTTCAGGTTTATCCATCTTCTACATTTGCGTTTAACGATCGATTTGTATTAGGTTCTCCTATTGCTGCTGGAATTAATTTTGGAGTGACTAATTTTACTCGAACTGCTGGAGATTTTGATTCAGATCCATTGAGTTCAGGGGGGCTGGGTTTTGATCCTCTGAGAAAAGCGACCCGGTTTTCCATCACACCCACTTTGTATACTACTCTGAGGCCATACGATTTTTTTTCCCTAGTTCCATCGTTTGAATATAGATCATTTTTTTATACTTTTCATAGTACGGTCCCCAATTTGACTCGAGGTTATTTACTGTTTAAGACTGATTTCACCTCTCAACTTGAAAAAATATTTGATACTTCGAATCCAGCGATCCCAAAAGTTAAACATCTCATCCGTCCGATTTTGACGTTTAACTGGATCCCTTCTTTTTTCGAATACCCGACCGAGCATCCGTTTTTACAGCAAATCAACAATGCTAATAAAAATGGGGCTTCAGGATATAATTTTGATAGCTATGATATTGTTCCGATTAATACGAGCCGAAGTTATAACGATTACTTGCTCCCCCTTGGAAAATCTCTCTCTTATGGATTCACATCCCAGCTCATCAGAAGGGTGGGACCGCTCACAGCACAATCGGGTAGTTATCAAAGAATTGTCGAGTTGAGAGCAGCTCAAACGTTAAACTTTTTAGAGTTTAAAAACCCACCCGGCGATCGCCAACCTTTTTCCAAGTTTGATTCTTCTCTTGCACTGAGTTTCGACAAATGGAGTGCATCTGCAAATTATGTTTATTTTCCCTACGGAAATATTTCAGAAAATGAAAGTAGAAATAATATTTCTATGGGGTTTAATTACGTACTCGAAAGGGCTACGCATCAAGATATTTTAGCTTTTGATAGGAGCCTGAGTCTGTCCTATGCTTATGCTAATAGAACGAATAATCTGACTGCCAGTCTGAGTTATTCGCTTTCAGACTACATACTTCCTTCGATTGGTATTTCTTATATGTTTTTAAAGCCTGGTCACTTGCAAAGTATTAATCTTGGGCTCAAATTTCAAAGTCCGGCCCGTTGTTGGAAGTTGGAACTTGGATTGGCAAGCGCAGTTTGCGATAAGGTGCGTCCAGATGATACGGGATATTGTCAGACGTTTAGTCCTGATTTAACATTAAACCTTACGGGGAGTGGTTACGGTGGAATATCCCAAGTGACATCTACCGTGATTCAGCAGTAAAATGGGTTTATGTCATCCACTCGAATAAAAAAAACCTACGCCGAACTTGCTTTCCCACACCTCAATGAAGTCTTAGAGAAAAATCAGAAAACATTGCAAAAAATACATGAACGGTTAGTGAAAAGTGTAAAAGAGGGAGAGTCACTTTTTATTTTCGGAAGTGGCCACTCTGCTCTGTTTCCGATGGAACTCTATCACCGAGCCGGTGGGGCTTCATTTGTGATCCCACTTGTTGCAGATTTTTTATTGCCTACTGCGGGTCCCCCTATTGTGAGAGTTTTAGAGAGAACCGAAGGGTTGGTTACCCCTTTGTTGAATCGAGCTTTACCGAAAAAAGGAGAGATGATTTGGATCGCTTCTCAGTCCGGGATTAACGCAGCAGGAATAGATATGGCCCTTTTAGCTCAGAAAAGAGGAATGAGGACAGTTGCTTTTACTTCGGTTGTTCATAGCAAAGCACTTTCGTCACGCCACCCGAGCGGGAAGAGGCTTTTTGAAATCTGTGATGAGACAGTGGATCTGGGTGGACGGGTAG
>JAHFAB010000120.1 GCA_023250795.1 Bacteriovoracaceae bacterium | reverse complement strand
TAGGCCAAAATGAATTAAGACAGTTATTTGCATACCTTTGTTTGGGTGGGTTTGGGTTTGTCATTATGGGGTTTGGATCTCTGAATTTGGTTTCAGTTACCGGAACCCTGCTTTACTCTGTCTCTTTTAGTCTGGGTCTGGGTGGATTTGGACTGCTTATGGGGCTCTTATTGGAAAGGACTGGAACTACTCATTTCCGTCCCCAGGGATCCCCCGTGAGACTAATGGGAGTTGTTTCCTTTGCACCAGAAATTTCTATTTTTACATCTATTGTGATTGCTTCTCTGCTTGGATTTCCTGGTTTTATGGGTTTTGTAGGATATGGTTTAGTAATGATCGGCGCATTTCCTGGTAATCCTTGGGCAGTGTTATTGTCTGGGGTTGCAACGCTTTTATCGATTTATTATTTGTTTTCAATGTTTAAAATTATTTTTCTTGGAGACAGTGGAGGGGCACATTTTCCGGATTTATCTTTTAGAGAGAGGGCATATTTATTTCCAATTGTAGTTCTTCTTGTCGTTTTTGGGGTTTATCCTCACCCCCTTTTAGAATTAGTCAGACCTACGATAAACACAGTCCTTTTATTGGTGAAATAATTAACATGGAGTTGCGCAGTTTATTTTTGCTTTTACCCGAACTTTTTTTGGTTTTGACCTTACTAAGTGTTGTAATAAGTGAAATTACATATCATGAAGAAAAAACCAGGCTATTAAAGCTTATTTCTCTGATTGGGTTGGGCGGAGCTTTTTTAGAGACATTGGGACTTCTAAGTGTTCAGAGTGTCCCGGTCTTTGTATTTTCTAGAACATGGGTTGTTGACGGTCAGGCATTGTTTTTTAAACTTTATTTTATTCTATTGACTGGGATAACGGTTTTTATTTCTCCTTTAGACGAGGAATTGAACGGGAAGAGACAGGCAGAATCCTTTGCACTTCTGATAGCAGCATGTTTGGCAATGTGTGCAGTAGTATCGTCGGCTCATCTTGTTCTTTTATTTTTGACTCTTCAGATGATTAATGTTTTGGCGTATCTTTTAGTTTCTTCTGGGAAGAAGAGGGCTCTTTCTGTTGAGGCAGGAGTAAAGTTTTCTGTTGCCGGCACCCTTTCTAGTGGATTTTTACTATATGGAGTTTCCGTACTTTTTATATTAACAAAAACTCTTTATTTGTATGAAATGCAAAGTGTGTTGCATATTGGAATGGTTGGAAAAGAAATTGGGTTTGTTGTTTTTTTTCTCCTGATGATAAGTCTGTGCTTTCAGATGGGAGCTTTTCCCATGTGTTTTTGGATGCCTGATTTAATAGAGGGAGCGCCTACAATACTCTCCGGTTTTCTTTCGTTAGGAACACGTGTCTCAGGGGTTGCGGTTGCTCTCCGAGTGTTGTTCGTTTTGTTTGCTAGGCCAACAGAATGGGCCGGAAAATGGAATATAATTGGGGATTTTAATTGGACAAATATGCTGGTGGTCATGTCTGGACTTACATTGTTTATTGGATCGTTCCTAGCTATACGACAAAACAAAGCAAAACGTTTAGTTTCATATTTGGTTATAGCAGAAACTGGATTTTTACTTATTGGAGTTCTTGTTTTAGAAAAAGCGGGAGTTGTTTCATTGCTTTATCTCCTCATCACCGAACTTTTTTCATTGATGGGGGTGTTTTCATGTCTTTCCTATTTAATTTCTCGAGCTAAAACAGATTCTTTGAGTAATATTGGGAAGACTGTTGAGAATATTATGCCAGAAGCTGTATTCTTGGTTCTATTTCTTCTTTGTTTTATTGGTTTCCCTCCGTTTCCTGGTTTTATTGGTAAATTTTCATTATTAGAGACTGCGGTTGAAAAGGGGTGTTATTTCTTAGCTTTTTTTGCCGTGATAGCGCTTGGACTTGAAACGGCGGCAGTGGCAAAGCTTGGACTTTCATTGCTTGGAAATTTGGATGGGGTGGTGGTTAGAAGTGCGGGCACACACAAACGGGGTATAATGATCTTCTTACTATTCATTCCATTGATATCGGTTTGTCTCTTTGCGGACAGGATTTTTCATTGGTTAGACCATATTGTTCAATAGGTTACTATTTTATGGTGGTCTGAATCAAAACATACATATATAAATGAGAGACTAGGAACACTGTGAAGGAACATATGGCGTACATACCTATCTTGATTCTTATGCTTATCGGTATGATAGTGGGTGGGGGAGCGATTTTGTTATCCCATTTTTTAGGTCCAAAACTTCCTAATCTTCGTAAAAACTCCCCCTTCGAATGTGGGGTTCCACCTTTTGGAGACGCGAGACACAGAATTTCTGTAAAATTTTATCTGGTTGCTATTCTTTTCCTTTTATTTGATGTGGAGGCTGTTTTCTTTTTCCCATGGGCGGTGGTTTATAAGAAGTTTTTGGATATCAATTCTTTTATTCTTTTTGAAATGGGCTTTTTTGTGGGTATCTTATTGCTTGGCTACTATTACGTGCTTAAAAAAGGAGCGTTGGAGTGGGATTAATTTATGGGTAAAGATGGAGCACCATCCTATTTTACAACGCGCCTGGAAGAGTTTGTAAATTGGGGGCGAAAAAATGCTCTTTGGCCGCTTCCTTTTGGGACAAGTTGTTGTGGCATAGAAATGATGGCTTCGCTTTGTTCGGATTACGATATGTCTCGATTTGGTGCTGAAGTGGTTCGCTTCTCCCCGCGCCAAAGTGATTTACTCATAGTTGCTGGAATAATCGTTTCTAAAATGGCTCCCGTGCTTCGCACTGTGTACGACCAAATGGGGGATCCAAAATGGGTGATGTCTTTTGGTGCTTGTGCGTCATCTGGTGGAATTTTTAATGTGTACAGCGTGGTTCAGGGGATAGACACGATTCTTCCGGTTGATGTTTATGTTCCGGGTTGTCCACCTGCTCCAGAGGGTGTGATTCATGCGCTGATGCGCTTACAGGAAAGAGTAGCAAAAGGAGAAACTTATTCTCAAAGACGAGAAGTCGCGGCGAGACATCAGAAAAGTTTAGGTTGAGGGTATGAGAGAAGACTGGTTAATGCTAATTGCAGAGCTAAAAAGTCGATTCACTTCGATGGTTGAGGAGGTTCGCATACCAGGCGAGTATTCAACGGATGTTCCTATTTTTTACGTGAAAAAAGAGGGAATATTGGACGTTCTTCAGTATTTGAAAACAGTCTCTGGAAGTGGGTATGAATTTCTTTCAGATATTACTGCGACAGATGAAATGGGTGGAGAAGAAAAAACGCACAGGTTTGAAGTCGTGTATCAACTTTTTTCACACCAGAGAAAGAGTCGGATTCGAGTCAAAGTGCGCGTGAAAGAAAACGAGGAGGTCCCAACGGCGGTTCATTTGTGGAATGCTGCAAACTGGGCCGAGAGAGAAGTTTGGGATATGTTTGGGATTCGGTTTTCTGGGCACCCCAATATGAGAAGAATTTTGATGGACAGTCGGTGGAAAGGTCATCCTTTGAGAAAGGACTATCCCCTGAGAGGATACCAAATTTTTCCCACACCAGAGGAACCGGATCCAAAACTTTTAGAATAATCAAAGGTAACTTTACATGCAGCCTGATTTAGAAAAAGAGAATAAAACTGGAAATAATCGGCCCCTTGGGGATTCAGATGACCTGTGGGATGACTCTAGCGTTATTGTTAACATTGGTCCCACACATCCGGCAATGCATGGCGCTCTTCGAATGGTTGCCAAAATCAACGGTGAGACGATTGAGAAATCCTATTGTGAGTTTGGCTATACTCATCGAGCAAAAGAAAAACTGGGAGAAAATAGAACTTTTCATCAGTTTGTCGTTTATACAGACAGGCTCAATTATTGCTCTGCTTTGATCAATAATGTTACATATGCAATGGCGGTAGAAAAACTCATGGGGATAGACATCCCTCCGCGTTGTACCTGGATCCGAATGATGTGTTGTGAAATGGCGAGGGTTATCGACCATCTCATATGCATTGGTATTAACGCGGTAGATCTGGGGGCGTTCTCTTATTTCCTCTATGGGTTTCATCAACGAGAAGAAGCATATACTTTGATAGAAAAGCTTTGTGGTGCACGTCTAACAACCTCGTACACACGGATTGGTGGACTTTTTGCAGATGCACCGGTTGGATGGGAAAAAGAGGTGAAAGCCTGGATAATCAAAACAAGGTCAGTCATTGACGAGATGGACAGATTGTTGACAACAAATAAAATTTGGTGTGATCGGACTAGGGGCGTGGCTGTTTTTGATCAGGCAATGTGTATGAAATACAGCTATTCTGGTCCCAATGCGAGAGCGGCCGGGATTGATTTGGATCTCAGGCGAGATCAGCCCTGTATGTTCTATAAGGATGTTGAATTTGATGTGCCAATTGCAAAAGATGGAGACGTTTATTCTCGATACATGATTAGACTTGAGGAAATTCGTCAGTCCTTGAACATTCTTTCTCAGTGTGCGGACAAAATAGCTCCTGGCCCGATCTGGTCAGAGGATAAGCGAGTTAGAATTCCAGAAAAATCAGTGGTTTTTAATACGATGGAAGGGCTGATTCATCATTTTAAGTTTTTTATGGCAGGGTTTGATGTGCCATCTGGAGAGGTCTATACGACATTCGAAGCGGCGAATGGGGAATTGGGTTTTTATATTGTAAGTAAGGGAGCGCCAAGAGCGCATAGGATGAGGATCCGAGGTCCTTCGGTTTATCACTTTCAGGGAGTGGGTCCCATGGTACAGGGAGAAAAAATTGCAGATGCAGTGGCAGCACTGGGGAGTATAAACATTATTGCAGGAGAACTCGACAGGTAAGTGAGTTTATAACTATGTCTAAAATTCTTTCTGAAAAATTTTATGCAGAGATGAAAAAGTTGGAACCCAGATATCCAAGCAAGGTCGCACTTCTCTTGCCGGCACTTCATATGGCACAAGAAGAGACGGGGTGGCTCTCACCAGAAGTTTTAGAGGAGATTGGGGTTTATATTGGGATTCATCCTGCTCAAGTTCGAGAAGTGGCGTCTTTCTACACCATGTATAATCTCAAGCCCGTGGGGAAGTATCATCTAAAAGTATGTACAAATGTTGCCTGTTGCTTAAGGGGAGCTGAAAAGCTGGTTGAGCATTGTGAAAAAAAATGGGGCATTACTTGTGGCGAGACGACGAAAGATAAAAAATTTACTTTGATGGAAGAAGAGTGTTTGGGAGCATGTGGTACAGCGCCTGCAATGATGCTGAACGATGATTATTACGAAAACCTCAACGTGAAAGAGTTGGACCGGATTTTAGATGGTCTGAAATAGGCCTAAGTGATTGAAGGAGTGGTCGGGAGTTATATGGACAAATTACAGCCTGAAAAACTTTGTGAGACACTTTACATTCAACATTTTGGAAAAGATGAGTCGCGATCTCTTTCTTATTATTTAGAAAAAATGAATGGATATTCTTCTCTCTCAAAAGCACTCAAGATGTCTCAGGACGACATTATAGGAGAAGTAAAAAAATCCAATTTGAGAGGGCGAGGAGGAGCTGGATTTCCCACCGGTGTAAAATGGGGTTTCATCCCCAAACAATCTGCAAAACCAAAATATTTGGTTTGTAATGCGGATGAGTCCGAGCCTGGTACTTTCAAAGATCGCGATCTGATGCGATACACCCCCCATTTGTTGATAGAGGGGATGGTTATCGGTGGTTTCACTATTGGAGCGAATACTGGCTATATTTATATCCGAGGAGAGTACACGCGAGAAGCGAAGCTACTCCAGCAAGCAATCGACGAAGCGTATGCGAAAGGCTATTTGGGAAAAAACATTCTAGGTTCTGGTTACCATTTTGAACTTACTCTTCACAGAGGAGCAGGGGCATATATCTGCGGAGAAGAGACGGGTCTTCTCAATTCTTTAGAAGGAAAGCGTGGAGAGCCTCGGGTTAAACCTCCGTTCCCTGCTCAGGCTGGGGCTTTCGGTGGCCCAACGATAGTCAACAATGTTGAAACACTTTCGGCCATCCCATTTATTATTTCTAAAGGTGGCGAATGGTTTGCAAAACTTGGAAAAATAGAAAAATCAGGTGGGACACGGCTACTTTGTGTTTCTGGACATGTCAAGCGCCCAGGAGTTTATGAGCTTCCAGCAGGCAGCGTAACGCTTCGGCAATTGATTTATGATTACTGTGGGGGAATCTTAGGTGACAAAAAACTCAAGGCAGTCATTCCTGGTGGATCCTCTGCGCCG
>JAHFAB010000119.1 GCA_023250795.1 Bacteriovoracaceae bacterium | reverse complement strand
TGTGACCTATTCTTACTCCACGGGTGCAGTGAGTGGGTCTGTAAACCTGCGTGGTTTTGTTTATGGAGATATCTTAAATCCAACTGGCCTTTTGTTTGATTTTACAACGGCTGGGCAGACGGATACGATTGCCACTGCAAAGACCACTTCTCAGACGCAAGATCCATCAGATGCTGGATTTATCCCCTGGGACTCAGTAACCATTTGGAGTCTTACAAATGGTTTATATCCAAAACTTAGGTGGGAGTAGGTGTCATGAGCTAGATTATTGCGATGCATTATTATTTGTGCTATAGAGCCCTTGGTTATGACGTATTTTGTAAGAATGTTATTCTTGGTTCTCAGCCTTTTATCATTTCCAGTTTTTGCACAGGGCCTTTCACCTGCTGCAAACTTAGAAAAGCTTTACATAAGTGAGAATGTCGCTATTGATTTACAATCTTTAGTTAATGAGGAGTTTCAATGCGTTGAAGTAGAGGACACTGCCTATCGGTATGGCTCTGTATTCTATGGCGGGTTTGATAAAAGAGATAATCCTCATGCTGAAATAATGAGTAAGATCTATAGTTTTTATTTAAAATCAAAATCTGATAACAACTCCCTCTATGTAAAAATATCTGCGCGTCATTATCAAAATCAAACTGTGTATGCTGATGCGCCCGCTGATCAGTCATTTATTTATTCTGATGAGCGTCTTTCGTTAGTTATTCCTAATTTGAATGAACATGTTTTGATTCGAAGACTTTCAAAGTCGAGTCTGGTAATCCATACTCTGAAAGTCGAAAGTGACTCTAAAACTAGAAATGAGTACTTGAAAAGCCGGTCTTATAGTTATTGCCATCTTTTAAGTCAGGAAGATCTCCCTGAACCTAATTATAGTTTTGAATTGCACACTGGCTCCACGACCAAAATTATAGAAATGAAGGCTAGAAATACCCTCAATGATTTTGATAAAGAAATCAGAAATTTTACTGGTCATGATCATCCAGGCGATCCATATGCTCGCTATACATCTGATTTTATCCTTTGTTTTGGAAGGTTCGTGGTCAACGGAGTCGCTCTTGAGTCCGTACCTGAAAACAAAGAGTTGTCCATCTCTGACTTTGTTAAAATCACTGGTCTTGAGGTTGGAAGTCAGTTTGATTTCAAATTACAGCATAACTCGCTCAAATATACCGATAGTTTTTTAATTCAACGCATTAAAAAATAGCCTGGACTCTTCACTTGTTCAAACAGCGCGCAGTCACCAAGGTCGTTACCTTACAAACATCCGCATTAGAAAAGAGATATCACTTTTAATTGAGTTTATATCGCCAGAGAGGAGATGGAGTCTCACTCGCCCCTCAATTCCTGTGTTTAACAAAGCACCACTACAACTGATCCCTCCTTCTCCTACAGGTTTAAGCACAATTCCAGAAAAAGTATTCAGTTTAACTGGAGCCAAATCTCCTACCCGAGAAGAAGATCCTCCAATACCCTCCCCATTGTATCCTCCGGCTCCAATAACACTCAGTTTTCCTCGTGTTCCTTGTAGGTTAATGTCTCCCCCCAATCCGGACCCACCAAGACCCGCATCGTCTTTAGTCCCTGTTGGTTGTCCACTCCCGCCCCCACTTGCAATGAGTGAAACGGGCAATCCGTTCAATGCAAAACTTGAACTTTGCCCAGCCCCATACGATCCAACAATCACAGTATAAGTTTGTCCTGGAGCTACTCCTATGAGTTTTGCGGCATAACCTCCTCCTCCGCCTCCACGAATGAGTGATCCTGAATAATTGTTAGGACAACTCGTTACTCCTCCGCCCCCTGCGCCCCAGAGCTCAACTAAAATAGAATTGACTCCTGCTGGGACAGTAAAAAAATTGAAATTGGCAACAAAATCCTTCGTTTCTTTGTATCCAACGCCACTTTGAGATATCGCAGTTGTGGAATCTCCTTCGCTTGCAAGGACACAGCTCTGAACTTTGTAAGCAGCTTTTACGGGCCTAACGCTCCCATCTTTTATTGGATCTGTTGTAGGCTCTGCTAATGAGAAATCACTTCCTATTACACTTTTTATATTAAACGTAGGTGGATCTGCTCTTCTCAGAGACATCTTTATAGGAAATTTTCGTAATGGGAGCGGTATACCCAATTTGTTCTCTGCTTGAAAAAATAAAAGAGCAAACCCACTGATTGCACTGGGTTCAGGCAGCACTCCATTGATGGGGGGATCATTGATAACTTCAAGAGTGTTCACCCATTGCAAACAGAATTTTTCTAAGATCAGGTCTTCGAAAAAAAGGAACCCATTCTTTTCTTTGATCAGACCACGCTGTTGACTGGTGCCAGCAACTGGATTGAATGTAAGATTTATACCCTTGTTATAACAAAAATTTTCCAACCCCTTTTCTGTCGGAGCTAAAAACATACCTGAAAATGATGCGGTACAAAGCTTGGGTACCGATAAGATTGATTGGGTTTGAACCCCAGCTTCGATGTTCCGGATTTTTTTTTCGAGAGCATGGGTAAATTTTGCCTGGTTCACAATGATAGAACCAATTGCAAGCGCCATTATAGCTGTAATACCCATGCTCACTGTGACTTCAATCAGACTCATCCCAGTGTCATTTTGACGCATATGATACAAGGATAAACTAAAACTTGGGTGATGGCAAATCCATCACCCCACGTGGATTGGGGATTTCCAACTCAACATTTTTAGACACAATATCGCTGGACTCTTCACTGATAATAGTAGACTCTCCTCCAAAGAAAGATCGGGGAGTTATATAAATATGACAACACAAACAAAGCCTAGGCTTCACTACCCAAATATTTTTTGGCTCGCGGTTGCACACTTGTTAGCACTAGTTGCCATCCCTTATTTTTCATGGGGTGGACTCGCAATTGCTCTAGTCGGGTTATTTTTAGTAGCTCCACTCGGAGTTCGGTACTTAGAGTATTTTTTTGCAACTCTTGGCGCTATGGTTGGAGGAGGCCCGCCTCTGCATTGGGTGGCTGAGCATCGCCTCCACCATCGCTACTCCGATACGGATAAGGATCCTCATAACTCTAGAAAAGGATTTTGGTTCGCACACGTCACCCATCTTTTCTACCATAAAGAATTCGAAGACCGAGAAGAGCAGTGGATGAAATACGTCCCAGACTTGAGTGGAGATCGATATTTCCGTTTTCTTAATAAATACTGGATTGGTTTCGCTGCTCTCACTTTGCCTTTACTCTATATTTGGGGTGGAATATCCTTTGTTCTTTGGGGTGGTTTTGTTCGAATTGTTCTCATGCTCCACATTACATGGTTCGTTAATTCGGCCTCTCATATGTGGGGTTACCAAAACTATAAAACAACAGACAACTCTAAAAACTGTTGGTGGGTGGGATTACTTGGAGCAGGAGAGGGGTGGCATAATAACCACCACGCTTTTCCTAATTCGGCAGCTCATGGCCACCTCTGGTGGGAGTTTGACTTTACTTATTTGGTCATACGTGGCTTGAAATTTTTAGGCCTCGCAAGAGATGTTAAGTTACCAGCGATGCGTCTTCACAAAACAAGTCTGGCCACAACAAGTCTCCAAGCAGAAATCAAAATAGGTGAGGACGAGTTGGATTTATTGGTGCCTCATACGTAGGACCTCACTTGAAATAAAAAATGCGATTTCTCCCCGTTTTGATCCTCGTTTTTTGTCTCACAGTTGGTTTTTTTTCATCTAATCAGTCTCTCAAGAAAGGGCAGTGGATTAAGCAGTTTCATACCCACTCTATAACAGAGTCGCTTACAAAAAACGGCTATCAAATACTTTCAACCACGCTTCCATGTCCTGATACCCATGGGAACTTGTTTCGAAGCTGGGCCGAAGAGCCCCCAGTTTTTCATCTGCTGGCAGCATTTTTTTCTCAATTAGGAATTCAGTCTCCCGTATTTTTACCTCTTTTTTCGTATACACTTTTTATGATTGCCACATTTCTGCTTTTAAACAACCAACTCAGTACTACCAAAATAGAGAAGGGGAGACAGAACCTCCTATTTTTATTAATATTCACAACCCCCGCTCTCATGCGCTTTAGCGTGCAGCATCTGCCAGATTTATTAGCCACGGCGCTCCTAGTTTTGGGTGGATATTTTACACTAAAAAAAAACCGCGTTTGGATGCACCTTTTTTTGTGTTTAGCTGTGACTACAAAAGCACTAACCCTCTTTCCAGCAGTTTCATTTCTGATTTACTCATCTTTTTTTGATTTTCAAAAACCAGACACTAAAACTACCCTCAAAAACTGCTTATCCCTTGTGATATCCATTGGAATTCTGGTCATGCCTTTTGTCATCTGGGTTTCGCTTTTACAATACATGCAGATTTCCAATCCGTTCTTCCACGAGTTTAATATCCAAAATCGTTATTTTGGGAGTTTGGGCCTCCTGATTCAATTGAAGTATTGGCTGAGAATGATTAACTGGAGTGCTTCTAAGGGGGTGGGTTGGGTTTTATTTACTGCGTTTTGTTCTTCAATTCTATACCGTCGAGGCCGAGTATGGAATAAAAACAGACTAGAGGGGTTGATGTTTATATGGTCCTTTGCACTCCTTCCATACTGGGTTTTGGTTAGGCAGGGGAACTTTGTGCACGACCATTATTTCTTGCCTTTTTTACTTCCAATATCGGTTCTGGGTTCTTTGACTCTATCTAAAATACCTTCTCGACTCTGGCTAAGCATTTTGGTTTTCGCTAGCGTTACAAATGGTATTCTCAGCCTCACACAAATGAAACCCTTAGGATTAGACAATGCCTGTGATCAGGAAGCACCGAAGTACTTCAATTAGCGTCTGATAAGGGATATTATGTAAACTAGAACCAAAATTTTGGCGCTATGAGGAAGTTAAAGACAGAAGGAGCATTGGTTCCCATCCCAATGAGAAAACTCATTTCAGCACCCGCCGAAAACCTCCCTAATGGGTAATCAAAACTTACTTTGGGTCCAATAAAGAGCTTATTAATGCTGTCTTTGAGTGAAATCGTATTAGTCCCGTCAGTCGTAGAAACCGAATAAGAGGAGTGGACTAGTCCGAGTTTGAGACCAGCCTGAAAACCCTTCAGAGTGTCTTTGAATAAAACATTGAGATCTCCCCCATAATAATAACTCGAAGTACTAATTGAAGCAGATCCACTATCTGAACTCACCTCCAAGCCACTTCCGTATCGGATAAAAAATGGTCCTGCCCCCAACCAGGGTGAAAAACGATAATGCCCAGTCACCCCAAAAGTAAACACATTGCTGCTTTGTACTGGGAAAGAAACGCCACCCATAATTCCTACACTGCCCTTGTTGAAGTCTGCATGACTTACAGCGGTTCTTAGAAAAAGCCCACCAAAGAAAATGCAAATAAATAGTTTAAATTTATTCGAAATCATAGGGATCGATCATCCCGTGAGGGCGGATTCTTTTAGAGGATTGGCGGAGAGCAAATGCAAATAGATTCCCCCCCGAAGAAAGCGTATACAGTTTTCTGGTGGCCGAATCATATAAAGGTGAACCATAAAAGCCACTGTCGTATCCTACGTCATAACGGTAGACAGCTTGCCCCGTTTTTTTATCTAAAACGTAAAAATAGCGATAACTAGATCCGAACATAAGATAACGATCCGAACTAGCAAGCCGTGTAGGAGTGCCTGAATCTAATTCAAATTTCCATAAAATTTTAGCATTGCTTTTTTGAAGTGCATAAACCGTTCCATCACTCGAAGGGAGATAGATCACTTGGTCGTCTATATAAACCGGTTTGCTCGCACCTGAATCAAAGCGCCAAATGATCTCACCTTTCCCCCTTTTGAGGGCATAGAGAGCCCCATCATAGGAAGAAACATAGATGATACCATGATCTAGAATGGGGCGTGCGTCCACATCTGTGAACTTATTTCCCAAATGGAGTTTCCTCTCCCATTTTAGCTGCCCATCATGGATAGAGAGAGAAACTAAAAATCCATCACTGAGCCCAGTGATCACTTCTGTCTCATCAACTAAGGGAGCAGAAGCTCCTAAAATAGTTGATGATGGAGAAGATCTTCTCTTGTAGTGCCAAAGCCACTTTCCAGTGCCAGCATCAAACGCATAGACCGTATCGTCTGAAGTGGTCACAAAAACTCGTCCCCCACTCACAGTGGGCTGCGATATGATCGGATTATGGAGATCATACCTCCAGTTCACGCGTCCATTTTCGGATTGAACTGAATAAAGAAAACCATCCCCTCCTCCAAAGTAGATCGAGTCTCGATCATGAGTCAGTTCACTGATGACTCCCTTGCTGATGGGAAGCACCCACCTTGTTTG
>JAHFAB010000118.1 GCA_023250795.1 Bacteriovoracaceae bacterium | reverse complement strand
GAAGCTTTCAAGCGTTATACTAAGGCCAGAACTCAAGAGGGAGCAATTCTCAACACTTTGATGAGTAGTCCAGCAATTCCCCAAGAACTGAAAAAAGAATCTGCTGCAGAAATTGCAAAAGTCCTATTAAAAACTGTAGCACAAGCTACCACAGTAGAAGAACAGACGCAGGTGACTCAAAAACTTAGAAAAACTATTCGCGATGTTCTAGATAAAACAGCCATTCATTCGGAATCTGCTATTTCAGAAATTCTCAAACTCTGTGAAGTGGATCCAGATTTAGAACATGCTGCAAATGTTGCAACGTATGCTGTAACCTTTGCAATGGCTTTTGGAAAAATTGCTCCAGATCTTTTGGCTGATATTGCACTTGCCGCTCTACTTCATGATATAGGTTTGTCCCAACTTCCAATCAGTACCGTATCAAAACCTTGGAAATCTTTGGATCCTGATACTGCAAAAGAATACACTGATCATGTAAGATACTCTTTGAACCTAATCCAAGAATATTCTCATACAGCGACGGATCGTGTGAAACTACTGATAGAGCAACATCATGAAAAATTTGATGGCAGTGGTTATCCAAACGGCTTAAAAGGGTTTAAAGTCAATGATATTTCACAACTGATTTCCATGGCTGATATCGTCGATTCTTTTTCATCAGGAAGATGGGATGGACAAAAAAGAACACTCAAAGATACCCTCCAAATTCTAAACACACTCGAAAAATATCAAACTTTTCCAGAATATTTTAATCCAGAAGTCTATCAGGCAATAGACTACTGGATCTCAGAAACAGAAGCGGGTGAAACACTCACAGAAGTGGTTGAAACTGTTGGAACACAGGCGAAAACCGTGATCAAGTCAGCAGCTTAATATCTCGTGGGAGGAAAAAACTCATATCCACCCTCAGCCCCTAGCGTACATATAAATTTCCAACCCATGTGAACTTGCCTATTAGAATCTAACAAATCTTGTGGTGGGTTTTGAAATTTTTCAGCCATTTGCCAGCTCAAATCTACAACTCGATCTAGCTCAGAAATCCCAGATTCTTTCAAATGCTTGACTTCGACTAAGTTCCCTTCTTGATCTAGAACAACATCCACAACTGTAATGTATTCTCCCATGCTATGAGAGTTTAAACTGTATATTGAACTGACTTTAGATTTCCAAATTGGCTCAAGTGTTTCATATATTCTGGCGTAAAAAGAATAATAAACAGACTCATTTGCATTGAGCATGTTCACACTGCCTTCAGCCAAAGTCTTATCTTCGACTGGCTGATCTCCTACTTCAAATTGATACGGGATTCTAAGTTTAGATAAGAGGTTAGAGTTTTTATGACTCAAGTTCTGATCTGATCTCTTGTGAAATAATCCAGTCACTTTAGCTCTTTGTTCTTTTTCAACAACCTGATTTCGATCTGAGAAATATTTTGCGTCTCTGCGCGGCGCATTGTTTTCGGGTTCATTTTTACTGAGTAAAAGCCGTTGATTTCTGAGATCCCATTTTTTTCGAATCAAACTAAGCTTATGTGCGTCAATTTCATGCACTTCAATGTGGGGGGATAAAATAGGCAAATACCGGTTTGCTTTCGATCTAAAGAGTAAATAGTGAACCATAAGCGTCAATAGCAGAACTAAGGTCCATTTTTTTGAACTTCTCACCGCACTTTCCATAGGATTCGATCATGTCAGTTCACAATTCCTGTGTCAAAAACACATCATAATATCATGCATCAATCCTTAGCCATTCTTTTTTTCATTATTTTAGTTTAAATAACCGATTTTAAAGAGAAGAGGTGAAAAGAAAGGAGGAAAAAGTACGTCCAAACTCATCGATTTTGTACTCACACCCGGGGTTGTTCCAGTTGTTATTCTACAACCTTATGGTCCCGAATTTCCTGAGCTCGTCTTACGACTGAAAGGAATCCCAACCATTCAAGTGGTTGAGTGTGCAACTTCTAACGAAGCCCTTTTAGTTTTAGAAAGAGTGGGACCTTGTGTACTCCTCTGTTATGGAAAAACTCAAGAACATCTAGTTGCTCATGTGACCTTGATCAAACTTCTCAAAGAAAAAATCGTCAGTAATAAACTGAAAATAATTTTAGTCACTGAGTTTAAACAAACCTCACTTCACGCTAAATTAAAAACTTACGGGTTTAGTGAAGTGTTACCAGATCCAGTTGACGAAAAAAAACTTGCTGCACGCATAGATCGTTCAGTAAGAGATCTTCCCATTTCATTAGACGCCTCACTCATTGCAGACACTTCTACATTTCAACAACCAATAGCAATAACGGAAACAGTAGAAAACAAAACCATACAAAAAGAAGAAATAAAAAGTGAAGAAAAAAATATTAGAATGGTCCCGTCCCTCAAAATAAAAAGTGATTTTTGGCTTTTCCAAAGTGATGGAACAAAGAGAATGATTGATCTCTGGGCCATAAAAATGAAAGGTCCAGGTCCTCATGTAGGAAAATGGGAAATAGAAAATGAGAGTGATCACACACAAGAAGAACAACGCTGGAAATGGGTCCCATTAGAAAATGGAAAAAATATATTCTTAAAAGAAGTTGGAACTTGGCATTTTTATGGACAAGCTCCAAGGTTTGAAGATAGAGCTTGGCACTTTGCTGGAAAAAATCCTGAACTCTCTTTTTATGCTGATGGGAAATGTCTTGGCGCAAAATTTCTGACAGATCCAAATGGAGACCTCATCATTGCCTATGACTCAATGAATGCAGTTCATTTTAGAGAGTCAATCGAAGAATCCATTAATGATGAAAATGATGAAAGCCAATCTCTTACTTTGAACAACGGAGAAGGAACTCAAACAGATTTAGCTACAGTATCAACCCTTATTCACAAAAAAATCCAGTCCGTACTAGGAAAGCTACCCCCACAAACTGAACAAGCCATTGTTCAAGCAGATCCACAGCTGGCTTGCCTCAATCGTGTGGGTCTTAATACAGGCGAAGGAACTGGACCGAAAGGCGTTCTAGCGGCTAAACCGCCGGGACCTACATTAGGTCCATTAGCGATGGCTTTCCTCATGTCCGAGCTCAGCTTCAAGCAAGGTATGAGTCTAGAGGACAGAGCAAACCGCTACTGTCAATACCTAGCAGCTTCTTGTGGAAATCTGACGGCTGAACTTTGGTACATCAGAAACGATCTTTGGAATCGCGCAGGAACATCAAAAAATGATGATTCTGTTCCTGGCAAAACGGGTGAATACTTACAGGGACTCAAAGAGGGAGCTGCAAGAATTGGCAACAATCTGCTTGCTGGAATTATTCGTAGCAACCAAAATCAACTTGTGGGTGCTTTGGTCATCTCAGGAGATGGAACTTCTGGAATTACTCCCGAATATGTTCTAGCGATTGGAAAGATGGCATCAGGACTTTTACATTCCTTTGTTTTTTCTAACGAAATATACGAAAAAAATGCAGCTTAATGCAAAAATCCATCTAATTTTAGGACGCTCAGAAAAAATACGCAGGGAATCTAAAAAACTTTGTTGCAAGGGGTGTTGTAGTTTTTGGATTTTCAAATATATATGATTGAGAAGTTTTATTTTTTCTTCTGTATTTTCTGGTCTTGGCAACAAACCATCTACTGAATAATAAAGTGTTCTACATCGAGTCAGAGACTCTTGGCAAGTTTTGCATGAAATCGAGTGATTTTGTAGAAATATTTTTTGATTTTTTGGAAACTCATCATCCAAAAATTTTTGAGTCCATGGATTTTCTTTTTGATACTCGGGACAATTCACTGCCAAGTGATGAGTCCCCGTTGGGTGTACAGAGTTAAAATCAACCCCAGGAACTAAGGTGAGACTTAACCTTGTTGTCCATGCTATCTCAGGGATCAGCCTCTCTTCAATATCGAGTATTCTTCCAATACGTACATAAGACCAACGAGCCAAATGTAAACTTGACAAGATAAAACGCTGTTCAACTGTCAATCGAAAAAAAGGTTGCGAAATAGATTGCGCATTTATACTTGTCCCTTGGTGTAAAATCCGAAAATAGAGGGCCTTTGCAGTTTTCTCTACTTCTATTTCTGTTGGAAAATCCCCCGTTGCAACCACACTGAGAACCTCAGCCAGAGAACTAATAGCCTCTGCTGAATCTGCCCATAAAGAATGCGCTATACAAATGAGAGATTTTAAGTCGTCAGCTTGCACACGAAAAGTGTAACACTTTTTTACAGTTGTATGTTTCTTAGTTAAAAATAACAATAAAATGAATTGAGTGGTTCACTTTCTGAAACTTTCACATCGTATCTAACTTATCGTTTTATTTAACAAATAATATTTAAAATAAAATTTTACTGCATTGCGCAAATCTGGCCCAGAGATTGCATTACTTATCTATAATAAGTAAGTATAGAGAGGGTTTTTTTATGAAAAAAGGAAATATTTTAAAAGTTATTTTATTAGGATTAATCGGACTCGTCTTACAAGGATGCGGTGGGTATCAATACAAGCCGAACACAAATACAATCACACTTACTCCATCTCAAGATCTTAATCCCATGTCTACAAGCACTGGAACAACTTCTGTGGTGACTGACACCATAGCGCATAATCCAGGTGTTCCAGTCATTTCAATGAGAATTGATAAAACTGGCTATGACGTCTCTTACACCTATCAAGTCAGAGTAAAAAACGTTTTGAAGATCAAGTTTAAGCCCGGATTACAAAATAAAACCGTCGCAGGAACAGGATGGTCACCCAACTATTCGCAACTCGCTGTCTATATTAGTATTGAAGATGATTCCAGACCTACTTCTCTTCTCAGCAATGGTCTCTTGTCCCCTGCAGAAGAAAGCCCCGTGTTGGATTTTTCAACCTCATTTCGGAAAACCTGTGCTACTGGTGATACTGCCTGTCGGCAGCTTGTGACTATCACTGTCAATAAGCCCAATTACGATTATTGGTGCTATAATTTTGGCCAATATTGCCCCCACACGCACGTCTGGGACACTCACCCTTGGAACGGAACGTTGAGCATACAGACTGACGATACGAATGCGTTTTCCTCAACTCCTTAAATATTGAGTGTTTTCAAAGTTATTTAATTTTTAATCATTTTAAATAATTAAGGTTTAATGTCTATCGTTTTTACACTTGTATGACCTACGATACAGTATTCGATCCAAGCCCCTTAATAAAATCTATAAAAATCAATGTGTTAAAAAATACCTGGGTTGGCCCCGACCTTGCATTAACTCAATGTATGCCCTCTCTCCGACCAAGTGAGTGGCAATGGAGTGTTTAATATGTGGAATAAGAAATTGTGGATTTTGCCAGCGCTCATGATCCTTACGTTTGTCTCAAGCTGCGGCAGCGATGCCTATCGTGAAAACCCTCAGCCTACACAAACATCTGCCCCAGCGGCGTGTACAGGATCTGCGTGCACAACGACCAGTACAGTCCCAAGCACAGACCCGGTCATCCCCATGATCAATGCAGGAATTTTTACAATCTCAGGCTCTGGCGGTACAACCCCCAGTTTTCAATACACGGTCACTACAGATAGCATTCTAAAAGTGAAAATTACGGCAGGAAGATCAGATCGATTGAGTTTAAGTTTAGGGTCAGGATATTCTAATTTTAATGCAGTCTACGGCTGCGTCACATACACGGTGACAGCTGCGGGACAAAACTTTGTAACTCAGCCCCTGTCTCCCGAAGACAATCCAACGTCTACCGCTCCCGGCTGCCAAGGCGCTCCTCATAGTCAAACTTTTGATTTTTCGGATCACCTAGGCAGAGGCCGCAGCACTGTCACTGTCACTGTTGATCAACCTCGGTATGATTTTTACTGTCAGTGGTGGACCAATTGCCAGGGGTCTTATAACCCTTCTTGCTACTACAGCTTTCCCCCTTCGAGTTATTCAGCCTATTGTCCTCTGAGATCTGTTTATCGAAATCACAGCATCACAGGAAAAATGGAAATCCAAGTGAATACAACCGTAGGACCATAAAAAAACTACGAACCACACCCCCGCTTCGCCAAGCCGAGCAGCAGTTCTCCAATATTCTCTGTGTGAGAACGTAAAAAATCAGAAGTCTTCAGTTTTTTCATCACAGACCAAAATCTTTTCCAATCTGATCCACAAGAATCTAGCACGGCCTGAAACTCTGCCTTACCCACTCCATAGGTTCGATACTGAATCAGTGTGGCGTTATTAATATCACGCTTGAGTTCCAGTTTTTCTTTCACATTTTTTAAAATTTTACTCTTACGTTCCAATTTTTCTTCTTGTGATAATGGCGAAGCATATATTTTTTCGAGAGCGAGGTAATTTTCATTCAACACTTTGTCCT
>JAHFAB010000117.1 GCA_023250795.1 Bacteriovoracaceae bacterium | reverse complement strand
TAGGTCACCTGATCTTCGATGATGTCGGGGGAACGATCCCATCTGGAGTAAATAATCACTTGGGTTTCAGATAAGTCGGGAATGGCATCGATTGGAATGGATTGCATGGAATACCATCCAGCAACGCAGGCCACAGCAGTAAGCATAAAAATGAGAAAGGGATGTCTTGCGGAAAAATCAATAATTTTTTCTAACATATGCTACCCGCCTACTTATGTCCGGCGTTCTGTCCAACATTTTGAGAGCTAAGAACGCCTTTGAGTCTTGATTCTGAATCAATGAGAAAGTTTGCACTGGTAACAATTCTCTCTCCCGGACTCAACCCTGAGCTAATGGCTACCTCTTCACCAGCATAGTATTTGACAATCACCTTTCTTGGTTCAAAATGGCCTTCTAATTTTGAAACAAAAACCCAAGTTTCTTTTCCAGAGTCTAAAACTGCATCAAATGGGACGACGATTTGCTCTCCCAAGGGTGAGAGTATGGTTGCATTTACATAAGACTCTGGTCGCAACTCCCCTTTGGCATTAGGAACAAGCACTCTTATTTTCGCAGTACGTGTAGATGAGTTGATCACACGATCGACGGAGGCCACTTTTCCAAAAAGTTCCTTTCCTTCGAGCGCACCACCTGAAACAGTTACTTCGAGTCCTGGACTTACATGCGGGAGATCCATCTCAAAAACTTCAGCATAAATCCAAATACTCTCTCCTGCTTTTGGAACAAGAAGGTTTGATCCTGTGGTCATTGTACCGTTTTTGTCCCCGCCACTTCTCAAATTTGCAATTTGACCATCGGAGAGACCCAGAATTTTGAGACGAAGCTTTGCTGATTCCATCATTCTCTGGGCTGAGTGTTTCACGTCAGCAAGAGGAGCGTCTTTGACTCGATCCAACTGCCTCACGGCCTCAAGAAATTCATTTTGAGCGGTATACAATTCTGGGTCAAAGGCGACTCGTCCGGCGGCTTCAATCGATTTAAATAACGGTTTTTTTTCCACGACTCCGTATTTAACTCCAATCATTTGGACTCTTGGACTAGGAAGCTGAAAACTTGCATGGTCTTGTGGGTAACTGTCATGCGCATCTTCAGATGATCCGTTCATACTTGTCGCTCTTACTAAATCCATTCCACAAATGGGGCACTTACCTTGGGAATCTTTTTTAATTTGTGGATGCATAGGGCAAGTCCAGACTTCTTTTTTATCGGAATCTTTCGCTGAGACTGAAGAATCTGTGTGAGCTTCTTTTGCCGTTTTATCTCGACTGCAACTGATGATGACCAGCGCTGTAATCACCATCAGAAGCGAAAAACTCAAAAATAATATTTTTCTCTTATCAATCACACACCACCTCCACTTGATGCAGGTTCGATTGGTAAATCGCTGACGACCATACCCACGACCTGCTCTAGGCCTGTTATCGTTTCTACAAATTTTTCTAAGTTTTTATAATATTCTATTCTCACTGAATAAAGAGAGCGTTCGGCATCTAAAAGTTCTTGAAACCCAACCCGTCCAGCGCTATAAGCGGCCCGTGAAGAATTAAGAGCACTAGTAGATTGAGGAATGAGCGCCGTTTCATAAATCTTAAGCAACTGAGAAAGAGTCTCCACCTTAGAAACTAAGCGCTTTGTATCGGCCTGTGCCATTCGTACTGTCTGATGTAACCGGTGTTCTGCTTCCATAACTTTTGCTGAGGCAGAGGCTACTTCACTGGTTTGCTTTGAGAAAAACCAAAACGGGATAGTCATTTCCACTTGGGCAGCGAAAGCCCCTGCAGGAGAGTTCGATCCAAAAGGCTTTCTATAGCTCAATATAAAGTCAGGAAGGTAAGACATGATCGCGAGAGCTTTTCCAGACTCCATTTCTTCGAGCATGTGACGCTGAGCTGATACCATTTTAGAGGAGAGCATGACCTGGCTCTCGATATGCGCTTGAGTCATTATGAGTTTAGGCAGTTTCAGATCTTCTTGAGGTAACTCAATTTCGCTGCTCTGATCCAGATTGAGTAATGCTTTTAGTTCAGCATAAGACTCAGTTAATTCTTGCTTTTGAAGCAAAAGTTCGTTTTCAATCTTAGTTTGTTCTACATGGGCTTTCATCTCATCTTGTTGAGGAACGGCCCCAGTGGCCCGTCTGGTCTCAGCGATCCGAGCTATTTCACGCAATGTTTCTCTCTGGGCACCGAGTAGGGAGAGAATTCTGGAAGCTGAATAAAAACTATAATAGCGTGTAAGAGCATGATGGCGTACTTGAAGTTTTGTATTTAAGAACTCTTCCCTTGCGGCTTTTGCCCGTGATCTCTGCATTGAACCCATGGAAAAGTATTTAGTGGGGAACATGAGTTCTTGTGAAACGCTCCAAGAATTCATTATACCCATTTGTTGTTGCATAAAAGTCAAATTAGATTCGCGCATGAAACCAATACGGGGATTTGTGGGAGTATATTTAGAAGCAATGGCTTTATCTTCTGCTTCAGCACGAGCCGCGTCAGAGGCAATTTCTGGATTTTTAGAATAAACTTCAGCGAGAATGGCGGATGGCGACAAGAGTCGAGAGGATTGGGGCGTGACTTCTGCGCTAATACCCAATACTGGACAACCTAAAAAAAGAACTATAGTGCTATATTTGACCACGTTGTCCTCCGTTTACTTCTATGTAGAGTTACGATGCCAAATGAACGATTGTGACAGCCTATCAATATTTTCTGCATGATTCGATACCGCCAGGTGGGGGTATCTTGGCATGGAAAGCCGTTTCCGACTAGATTTTTGTATGTAAAACTGACCAGTTACGCACAAACTAACAAACAAAAATGACACACGTTCGAGTTTTAACCCACTGTTTCTCTGCGTCTTGACAAAGCTGCCGTTTGACCAGAGAATTTCTAAAGTTTGTTTAAACGGGGGGATTCCAAATGAGACAAGGATTTATTCTAAGTTGCTTGTTATTCACAACCATCACATTAGCAAATGAGCTGCCACGTGCTTCAGAAAAAATAGGAATCTCACTCCGATCTTTTGTCAGGCCTTTCGTCACAGCGAGAAGGGCAGATCAAAACGTACGTCAATCGGTTCTCGTTATTTTGAAAAACCAAGCACGATTGGATTTAACAGAGGGGTTTGCAGACAAAATCCAGCGGGGAAGATTCGTCTACGATTCGCTCAGGAAAACGGCTCTGGCCACACAAGGTCCCCTCGTGACTTTTTTACGATCTAAGAAGCTCAGTTTTCAGAGATTTTATATTATGAATCTCATTCAAATAGAAAATGCCACACCTGCGTTGATAGAAGAGCTTGCAGCGCGGGACGATGTGGCAAAACTCATAGCAAATCCTTCGATCAAAATGAGTGCTCCTTCACCTGAGTTTATGATCGATTCTCTCAAAAGCGATCCTGCTCTAAATGCCATTGGAGACAATTTGGTGAGTGTGGGGGCTGCGCGAGTTTGGCAGGAGTTAGGCGTCCGAGGGAAGGGCATCGTTGTCGCTGGACAAGACACGGGAGTGGATTGGAATCACCCGGCGCTCAAATCCCATTACCGAGGCAATCAGGCCGGTGGAACCGTCAACCATAATTATAACTGGCATGACTCTATTCATAAAATAGACACGGATTTTCACAACACTGTAAACATTCCCGCGAGCAACCCCTGTGGATACGACTCTGCTCTGCCCTGTGACGACGATCAACATGGGACACACACGATGGGCACTATGGTCGGCAGCGATGGGGGAAGTAATCAAATCGGGATGGCACCCGATGCCCAGTGGATGGCCTGTCGAAACATGGATCAGGGTGTGGGAACACCGGCACGGTATATTGAGTGCTTCGAATTTTTCTTAGCGCCATACCCACTCGGTGGAGATGCGATGAAGGATGGTGATCCATCAAAATCTCCACACGTGATTAATAATTCTTGGGGTTGCCCAAAGAGTGAAGGTTGTGAAGGCGGAGAGATTCTGCCAGTGCTCCAGGCGTTGATGCAAGCTGGCGTCATGGTAGTGGCCTCTGCGGGGAACGATGGACCGAATTGTGGAACGATCCAAGACCCTCCAGCTCATTATACGGATGCCACTCTGTCAGTCGGAGCTTTCAATCATCTCACAGGTGCGATCGCCAGTTTTTCCAGCCGGGGTCCTTCAAAATTTGATGGGGGGTTGGGTCCAGATGTGGTGGCTCCGGGAGTGAACATTCGGTCTTCTGTCCCTGGTGGGAGTTATGCGCAGGGTGGTTGGAGTGGTACTTCGATGTCAGGACCTCACGTCGTGGGCGAAGTGGCTTTGCTTTGGTCTGCAAAACCGGCACTGGTAGGTAATATAAAAGAAACGCTGGAGATCATTCGTAAGTCTTCAGACCCTAAACAGAGCACAGAGACCTGTGGAGGGGTGGCGGGTACGCAGATTCCCAATAACACTTTCGGTTATGGCGCGATCAATGCGTATAAGGCGGTCACTACGGCGCTGGAGTTGTAAAGTTTTCGTTACAAGCTGAGCCTTTATACTTGCTCAAGAGAGCTATCATCTCAGCATTTTTATCCATTTCGGCAATCGTGACAGCGGTGTCTCCGAATAAATTGAAATGGACATTGGGGTCCATCCCTTCTTGTAAAAACTCTTCTACTGCCCCTAGATCATTTCTCCTGATCGCATCGTGAAATGAGTTTAAGCGATCCAGATACTGCTGGTCATTTTCATTGAGTGGAAGTGGTGCAGCGCTAGGAGGGTCAAAAAGCCCCGCAAACACGGACTGTTGAACATTTAAACTCGATAACATTAATAAAAGCGCCCCAAGTAATTTCATACACACACTCCCCTTAGATTTTACCTGGCCTCCCCCTTAAAAGGAGGCACTCTCACCTAGAGACCATATTTACCGCTACGTGTCAAATCAGAAAATAAATTATTGCATTTCCACTATTTGTGATAAATTTTGCAGAACATTCCCAAGGAGGGGCCTATGAAAAATCGTATGAGTAAAATGGATCGTTTACTTTCAGCACTTGTTTTTCTCACTGTTTTTGGAGTTTTGATTCTTATTCCAAAAGACGGGAGTACACATAAATCTAAAGGAAACCCTGAGGTACGTCACTCAGTTCGGTTGATTTTGAACAACTATGCTGCTGAGATGGCCAAGCTCCAAAAATTAGATTTGGATATTGCAGGTGTGAACCTTGCAAAAAATCTGGTGGATTTGATCGTTACAGAAGACGAGCTCACGCTTTTGGAGAAGAGTGGGTTTAAAATTCAACGAACTTTCACGGAGCTTTCCGGCTCCAGGCCCGATGCAGAGTACAAGACTCCTGAAAAAGTAGAAACACTTCTTAAAAAATACACGGCTGATTATCCTGCCATCACGCAATTGAAACAAATTGGAAAATCCGTCGAAGGAAGACCTATTTGGGCAATCAAGATTACAAATCATGCCGAACAAAAAGACCTAGAAAAACCCACGATTCTTTTCAATGGGATGCACCATGCTCGTGAAGTCATGTCATCCGAAGTTCCGGTCGACATTATCGACAGCTTACTGACTGGGTATGGAAAAGATGCCAAAATTACACACTGGGTAGATGCAAATGAAATCTGGGTAATCCCCATGCTCAATGTGGACGGCAATAACAAAGTTTGGACTTCGAATAACTGGTGGAGGAAAAATACTCGGGGTGGCTACGGAGTCGACATCAATCGAAACTACCCATACGCTTGGAACACATGCAATGGATCGAGTGGGAATCCGAGTTCAGACACCTTTCGAGGACCGAGTGGGGGATCAGAGCCAGAAACTCAAACGCTCATGGGTTTAGTGAAAGACATTCACCCCGTCTTTGATATTTCGTTTCACTCCTATAGCGAGTTGGTGATCTATCCTTACGGATGTCCGAATCAGCACACTCAAACCAAAGAAGTGGTCGAAGCGATTGGTGCAGAAATTGCAAATCTCCTTCCCTCAGACGATGGAAGTGGACACTATACTTCTGGAACTGCGCCTGAACTCCTCTATGCAGTAGACGGGGGAGATATCGATTGGTTGTATCACGAAGCTCAGGTTCTCCCGTACGTGATTGAACTCAATTCTTCGAGTCAGGGGTTTCAACCGTCCTACAGTCAGTGGAGAGATCGTACCGTTCAGAAAATCAGACCCGCCTGGGGTTTATTGCTCGATAAGCTCGATGCTAGTTCGATCCGTGGGCAAACCGTGACGGTCGAAGGGGGCATCGTTGCAAACTCTGTGATTACGTTGGAGCGGTTAAACACTCCGAATCAGCCCTTCACTCAGACCTATCGGGTCAATGCGGACGGAACCTATCACCTCGTTTTGAATCCTGGAGCTTATAACCTCACTTATTCTGCGCCTGGGTTTCAGT
>JAHFAB010000116.1 GCA_023250795.1 Bacteriovoracaceae bacterium | reverse complement strand
AAAAACCTCAGATTCTACTTCTCCACAAGAAGTAATCTGGGGAGGCACTTTTTACCACCGCTACTTTTTCCGGAAGGTAGCAGCGGCGAATTTTTCGGCCTCGTATAAAATAGAATTATTTTTTATAAACGAGGAGGGCCATGTAAATGTCCTTACGAAGAATTTGTTTTACTATCGTTTTTTTAGGATTATTTTCACGGTCTTCGCTTAATGCGGCAGAAAAAGAACTTCTCTATCAACTCAGGTATGAGGGAACGAAAAATGTAATCCAAATCCAAGAGAATCCAGAGTTTCAAACAATGATGGAAGTGGCTGAAAAAAATGCGAGAACAATGGATCCCAGCTGTAAGGCTGAAATGATTTCAGAAATTCTGTTAAACTCAGCTCCAGGATTAGAAAACAGTGCAGACCCAGATCCAAAAAAAGTTCTTTCGGGCTATGAAGTTTACGTCTCATGTGAGGAGACCCCAAGCCCTGCGTTTGGCCTGTATTTTGATTTGAGTCTAAATTACTTGGGGTCGTTTGACTTAGCCGAGTAGCGTTCAAAAGCCGCTCCACGACCATTTATAACGTCACCCCCAGGTGCAATAAAAATGTTGTGAAAGTCCCACCAAAATCCACTACTCCCTGTTCAGTCTTTCTAGAAGTTCCAAAAATATCGTGAAAGGTAATGGCAGCGCCAAAAAAAAGTTGTTTAGTCAGTTCCAGATCTACACCTGGGCCTAAGTGAACTCCAAACTCAAACGCAGAAGCACTCGAAGTCATTGTGAGCTGACGGCTCGGCTTATAAAAACCTAGTCCAAAAATCATATAGGGTACAACTTTGTCAAACCAGCTGAGATTCGTGCGAAGTCCCATGAGCAAAGTTGCCATGGAAAATTTTCCGTCAGAATGATCAGAAAGACCTAGGCTCGTATCAAACCCAAAAATATCACTGACTCCGTAGGTATAATGAATTTGATAGCCAATACTATCCGCATAACTCGACGCCAGATCTCCCATCAAAAAAACCTGTCCTACATCAATGGCAAGATTATTCGTGCCCGGTGCATAAGGCATGAGACGAAAAGGGGGCTCTTTAGTAGAAGAGGCCTTTCTCGGGGAAATAGAATCCGTATTCCAACTTCCGGCAAAGGCGTTAGTGCTGACTACCAAAATAAGAGACAGAACAAAAAGAGACTGTATTACCGATTTGATTAAACTCATGTGCACACCCTCCTAGTGTGAAATAACTTCTACATTTAGTTTAAACTTCTTATTTGTGGTGCGCAATCTTCGCACACCACAAATAAGATAAAACAAACTGTGTCAGTATACTGTCACTGATTATTGATTCAGAGCAGGTCTCACAGATGCTGGAGCTGCCACATCTTGGTCAAATCGCTTCATCTCTGTGCCCAGCTTAGTCTGAATAAAGCCCGAAAAAGAACCATCTCCATAACGAATGATCTCTTTCAAAAGCTCAACAGATGGCTGAGTTTTTGATTTGCGCTCCACCTCAAATAACAGCTGCGTCAAAGTGACGGCTGTAATGTCATTTTTAGTTTTATTATCAATCACGCGTAAATCTTCGCCGCCCTTAATCATTTTTGCAATTTCGTCGAGCGTCACATAGCTAGACTCATGCGTGTCATAAAGTTTGCGATTCTGATAACGTTTGATGATTTTTGCTTCTTTCATACGATCCCCCTAATATTATCCAACGAGTAGCCCACCCGTCTCTCCAATTGAGACTTGTGAGCGAATAATTCAAATAAAATCCAACAAGAGCAACTCAAACTGCAAGTGATCTCATTGAACTATCCCCCAAATAAACCCATCCTTAGGTCAAAGTGCCCGGTTATGTTGCACCCCAATGCCACATAGTGTCACCGTCACTTCTCATGCCAAATAACAACCCGTTTCACTAAAGTCAAGCACTCACAGTAATCCTACTTTCTCGGGTTTTGTTAAATTATACTTTTATCCATAAAAACAAGCACATATAATATGACGCATAGAGTTGACTAATTATGTCAAAACTCTAACGCGCATTAGAGTTTTACCAATAAAAATAAATCTAAAATCAATGTCGAGTTTATTTTCAGTTTTTATTTAGAAAGTCCGATCGATTGAGAAGGAAGGGAAGCGGAAAATGAAAAATCGCTTATTTTTTTCGGTCTCAGTGATTCTATTGGCACTGTTTACTGGGTGTGCCAATCAGCCCATTCAGGGTCGAGCGGAAACAAATGTCCAGACAGAAACTCAACCCACTACGCAAAAAACTGCTGAAAACACCACCGCTGAAGTCAAAAAAAATACAAAAGCTATTGCAGAATATCATTTTAGTCTCGCACAGGCATATGTAGTGGAAGGTAATCCAGATCGTGCAATCGAAGAATTTAAACTCACACTCATGTTTGACCCAACTTCTGCTTTAGTTCATGCAAGGCTTGCCGCTGAATATGTAAAAAAGGGGATGCTCAGTCTAGCAATGGAATCCTGCAAAGAAGCGCTTAAGATGGATCCAAAATATTTGGACGCAAGACTGATGCTAGCAGGTCTGTACTCCGCATCTCATGAAACTGATTTAGCACTTACAGAATACAATCATATACTTCAATTAAACCCCACTCACGAAGAAGCGCTTATATACAAAACGCAAGTTCTATTGGAGGATAACCGAGCTAAAGAAGCATCAAAGGAAATTTATTCGTTTTTAAAAAAATCTCCAGAATCCCCGTTGGCTTGGTACTATTTGGGACGTACAGAGCAAAGGCAAAATCACTTCAAAGAAGCTGTCAAAGCATTTCAAAAAGCTATTGAGCTTCGTCCTGGATTTATCCAGGCCTCTATTGCTCTGGGTTATTATTATGAAGAAAAGGGAATGAACAAACAGGCTATCACTGTCTACAATGAACTCTTCGACCAAACTCAAGATGCTACCGCTGCAAATCGAATTGCAACGATTTATTTGAAAGAAGAAAAATTCAAAGATGCTCTTCCCTATTTGGAATCCATCACTGCTTCAGACCCAGAAGATCTGAATGCGCGAGTCAAATTAGGACTCATCCATATGGAAATGAAGAATTATGATAAAGCGATTTCAATTTTCAAATTTATTTTAACAAAAAATCCAGAATCCGATCGAATTCATTATTATTTGGGCAGTTTGTATGAAGAAATCAAAAAATTTCCTGATGCTATCGTAGAGCTAAAACAGATTAATGCCAACTCGAAGTTATTTTCTGATTCTGCACTTCATGTAGGGTATCTACTTAAACAAGAAAATAAAATACAAGATGCAAAAGATTACATACAGGAGGCCATCAAACAGGCTCCAAAAAATCCAGGATTTTACTTGTTCTCTGCTAATCTCGAAGAAGAATCTAAAAATATGTCGGGAGCAATTACTTTGTTAGAAAAGGCAATAGGAATGTTTCAAGACGATGAAAAATTGAAATACTATTTAGGAAGTCTTTATGACAGACAAGGTGAGACAGACAAAGGCCTCGCTCAAATGGAAGCACTGTTGAGTATCAACCCCAAAAATGTGGATGCGCTTAATTATATCGGCTACACCCTTACAACTAAGGGTATACGCCTCAGTGATGCAGAACGAATGTTGAAGTTAGCTTTGAGATTGAAGCCAGATAATGGCTACATTCAGGACAGCTGGGGCTGGTATCTTTTTATTCGTGGGAAAAACAGAGAAGCTGTTGTGGAGCTAGAAAAGGCGACGCGCCTGAAACCTAATGAACCGACTATCTTGGAACATTTGGGGGACGCGTATGTTCGCACAAACTTACGTGAAAAAGCGATGCTGCGATATCAAGAGGCAGCAAAATATTCGATAGACGACGAACTGAAAAAGAAACTCGAAGCAAAGATTGAAAACCTGAAACAGGAAAGAATGCAAGCCATGCCAAGCACTGGGCCTCGAGAAAGATTGCCAGCAGGGGAAGATAGAGAGTCACCACAATCAACCGAGCAAAGAGAAGAGTAGTCTATTTTTTGTGCTTTCTCGAAAGCCATCTCTTGAAAAATAGATCATAAATACAGATCCCATTGTCAGTTTCATCTATGAGTTCTTTTTCTATCAGAAATTTCAAAGACTTTTCTAAATACTGTCTCGAGGACAATCCATACTCTCTCACCATATCGTTGGATGGGATTTTTCCATTAAAGTCAGCAATTGCTATTAGAACATTTCTTTGATTAATAGTGAGTAGATTGAAATAGTTTTTATAAATAGACTCTTCTTGTTCAATCACTTGATTTTGAACGAATTCTAAGTATTCATCTATTTTTTTAAACTCTGAAATATGATCAAACAGTTGATAAGCAAAAGAAGCCAATTTTTCAGTATGATAAGGATGGCCACCTGTTATTTGAGCGGTTTTCAGTGCTAAATCATCTGTAAAAGGGTGATTCGTTTTACAAGTCAAATTAACCAAAGATTTTGCCAATTCTTCTGGCTGTATGGATCCAATTTGAAAAGGAATAGCACTTTGATAAAATGGCTTTTTTTTAGAAGTAAATATATCTTGCATTAAGTGTCTTTGGCTCCCCATAAATACATAAGCGATTTTTTCTTGTGACTGGATGTGTTTCCTCAGCTTTGCAAGAAAAGCATTAGAATTTTCATATTGACTGATTTGTTGAAATTCATCAATTGCGATAACAAGTTTTAGTTTCTTTTTACTAACCATGTCACTCATTATTCCCATGACTTCATCCAAAGAAACATCGGTCAATGAGCTTGAATTAACACCAAACTGAATTTCTGGTTTTCCTTCATCAGAAAGTGCAATTTTTGGTGCAAGATAAGAGAATGTTTTTTTTGCAAAATCAATAACTTTTTCAATGCGATCAGAAATAGAATTTACTGTGGCCTTGACAAAGCTCAAAGTAAAATCTTGTGGGCTTTGGGTGTCAAAAATATCAAGATAGGCCGCATTAAAGTTTGAAGAATCAAATTCACTGAAAACTTTCTTTACAAGCGAGGTCTTACCAAATCTTCGCGGAGAATAAAGCCAAACATTTTTTCCGTCTTTCAAATAGGTTTTCAACTCCTGAAGTTCTTTTTTTCTATTGCAAAAACGATCTTGAGCAGCCACTTTCCCAAATAAGAATGGATTTTCTTCTAACATAACAACAAGATAACATATCAACCAATAGTTGTCAACTTTTTATTGTCAACTATTGGTTGATATGTAAAGTACCCAATAAAAAGCTCTCAAATATAAAGCACATAGTGCAATTGTCCTTTTTTTACTGGATGAAATTCGGTTAGAACCGACTTTACACAATCAATAAAGTGGGGGCTAAAAGAGTTCCAAGTGTTTTCAATTGTAACTCGAGTGAGTGTTCCATTTTCATAGATCACATTGGATTGCAAATTCCCAAGCCAGAGCCCATTGACATCACCCTCAGCCCGATAACAGGAATGTAAAGAGGGCCAGTCATTTTTAGTAGTTTTCATTTTTTTATCAGAAGCGTCTCGGAGCTCCCAATGTTTCCATTTCGCACGCAATTCAATCGCTAAAGGATCAATCACTTTACCAGTATAAGCAGAAACTACACTCGTCCTTCTATCTGTAGAAATACGGCCAAATAACAGAAGAGCCTCATCTCGATTTTTAGATCTCCTAGTTCGACTCACAGTCAATGCATTATTTTCGTCAATATAAACTAAAACTCCACCTAATAATGCGGTTTTTTCAGCATATACCTGAAAGCGAGGCCAGTGTTGCAATGCTAAATTCCAATGTTTAGAATTACAATAAATTTCTCTAAAGCCATAATTGCCAGGAGGCAACTCAGCAAAAACCACGTCCCGTCCTTGTTCAAACTTTACTTCAAATGTACTAAATCCATCTTCTCTTTGCAAAAGCAAGAGACAACCTGATTTTCCATAGAAGTCATGCGCAGATTAAAACTGATTGGAAAAGCAGCCCCAGACACAATCGAATGAAGTTCAGGCAAATCAACAAGATGATGGACTTTGGAACTAGTTGAACAACATAAAAGGGAAAATGATAACAAAACTAAATTTAATGTCTTCATGCTACTAGTTTTTTGTAGGTTTAGGTAAATTTGTCAAGAAAGTTTTGTTTCTGGCCGGTGCGGCCTCAGTTAATGGGGGTTTAGATGCCATAGAAAATTATTTTGCATCACATAAGAAAAAAAATACATAGTCATAAAATAAAAACTGGGCCTCTAACCACTCAAATCACAATAGTGTTTTTATATTTTTATAAAATAATCGCTTTTTTTACTATTTTTTCTTGATTTTATGATTTTATTTTAGTAGTTACTTCTCAGGTGGTTTAACTGAAAAAACATTAACAGAAAGGGCTTTATATGCAAAACATCTCTCTCAAACACTACAC
>JAHFAB010000115.1 GCA_023250795.1 Bacteriovoracaceae bacterium | reverse complement strand
GATGGGATCCATTTAGGTCATCAAAAGATCTTTGATCTGGTGAAACAAAAGGCTCAAGAGTTCCAAGGCACTTCGGTGGTTTATACTTTTAGACCCCATCCTCAAAGGGTGCTCAGACCTGAGACTTCTTTGAAATTGCTTTCTACCTATGAAGAGCGATTAGATTTGATCGAGAAACAAGGAATAGAAGTTTTTATAGAAGAAGATTTTACTTTAGATTTTTCGCAAACTTCTTCAGAGGTATTTTTTCGATCAGTTTTAGTCGAAGGACTGAAAGCAAAAGTAGTAGTGGTGGGCTATGATTTTTCATTTGGCAAGGGGAGAGAGGGGAATTTAGAGAAACTGAAGTCCTATTGTTTCGGTGCGGGGATAGAACTTTTTGTTGTACCTGCCTGTCTCGAAAATGGAGAGACTGTTTCGAGTAGTCTCATTCGTAAATATTTGCTCTCTGGAAAAATTCGAGAAGCCAACCGACTTTTAGGACGAGAATTTTCTTATTCAGGAAAAGTAATCGAGGGAGAAAAACGAGGGAGAACGTTGGGCTATCCGACTGCCAATCTGCAACCCACTGAAAAACTTCTTTTGCCTTACGGTGTTTATGCAACTTCGGTTCTAGTGGATGGCAAGAAATACTTGGGTGCTACGAGTCTGGGAGTTCGCCCCACTTTTGGAAAAGACCTCTCGCCATGGGTAGAGACTTATATTTTAGATTTTACTGGAGATCTCTATGGAAAAAATATCGAAGTCTTTTTTGTGGAAAAACTAAGGGAAGAGAGAAAATTTGATTCTGTAGAAGATCTTAAAAAAGAAATTGAGAATGATGTGCAGAGGGTGCGGGGGAGTTAGGCTAATCCCCCATTAGGGGATGATTTTGATGTATTTAGTGAACTGACTTATGGAACCATCTCCTACAAAGCCTTGTCCGTTCATCCCATCATCGGTAAATCCACTGCTAAAACGGAAAAGAACAGCATAAAGTCCTGGGGCGAGATCAATCCCATTTCTATCGTTATTTTTAAAATAAAAACTGTTTATTGTAAATCTCCCATCTTTTTCTATTATAGAAGAAAATGCCCCACGAGTATTTTTTGGTATAAAATCTTGAGGAATTAGATCTCCTAGTGTTTTGCATGAATTACGATCTTGAGAAAATGTTTTTTCGTCAGCAATTTTACAGAACATAATATCATAATAAAAAAATTCACCTTTCCGAACAGGAAAAGCACCCTCATGCAGTGCCGAGAATGAAATTGTGGGGGATAATAAAATTTTATATTTTTCATTTGAGTTTAATGTATAGATCCAGTTTTTTTCTGGAACGAGTGTTTCTTTATTCCCGCTGGTAGAGATAATTTCAAATCCTTTAAAATTATTTTGAGTTGCGATAGTATTATCTAAAGAATATTTTAAATATCCAAATCTTCCTTGGCCACCATGAGGGTGAAAAACATATAACCCCCCTTTTTTGCTGATGTCGATCGTGGTGCTGGCAATATTGCTTAAAAAGAACTCTTTTATCTCAGCTCCGCCTGTCTTATAACCTACAAATCTTGTACCTGTTGCACCATCGTCAAGAGCTGATTGACCCTGTGTTAAGTTGTCATTTGAAACTTGATACATCAAGATTGGACTAAAAATAAAATCATTGTAAAACAATAATTTATTAGAAATACCTGTATAGTACGTCCCCCAAATAGAAATATTTTTTTCAGGTGCGAACAATTTTTTAGATTCGATGAAATCTCCTTTTCCAGTGTATTTTGTGGTCCAGACCTCATTTGATCCAAATAAACCTATTATTTTTTTTATAGTGAAAACCTGTATATTCCCTTGATTATCAATTTCTGTTGCATTTCTAGTATCAGGTAGTTGCGATTTTGTATCAGTAATTGCAACTTTTATAGGACTAGGAGTAATAAAATTTCCATTTTTATCAATGATTAAAAATTTTAAAACTCGATTTTCATCCACTCCAAAAATTACTCCACTTCCATCTGTGTTATTGAAAATTATTTTTCCAACCTCATCTGCACCATCAATTCCAAATCCAATTGTGTACGACAAAGCAAGTGGAATGAGTATTGGGCCTTTTATCAAAGTTCCATCTTTCTCAAAAAAATAAAGGGCTGTATTGAAATCTGTTTTATAGGGGATGAAAGGTACAGGGCCGCTTGTGTCAAATGTACTACCAAGATGAGTAGAAGAAAAGCCATGTAAAACAGCGACTTTCCCGTCTTGAGTAAAAGCAGGGTATAAAGTGCCTAAAACACTACCGCTTAGACCTTTGCGTAGATCTAAGGGGGATATTGGTAGAGGAATGTCCTTAGAACTTTTACAGTTTGGTTCAACGAAGGATAGAATAGGATCTGCAAATGGGGTATACAGCCCAAGAACTGAATTCCCATTATTTTTATCAACGGCTAAATGCGATCCACGAGTCAGTAATGTTCCCTGACCAAAGGTTGGAATGCCGACTAAATTTCTATAGGGATAAAGACCTGCACCCTGAAATGGATCAGGATTCATAAATGCTTTTCCATCGGCACCAAAACACTGTACGCCTATAAAGGCATTTGTATTGGAATTTATAAGATTAAAGCCCGCAATAACAACTCTGTCGTCATCTGTCACACCCTCATCTATGAAGCCTGTAAAATCAGATCGCACAGCTAGGGTCGTTGGACCAGGAGGCGGTCCCCCATCCCCACAACTCGTAATTTCCTTCACATTACCTGCATAAGCAAAATAGGGTTTTGCTTCCATGACTTTTTCTGCTGGGCAGGGAAAACTCTTCCTCCTACAAATTTTGGTTTTTATTTCAAACCCTAAACTTTCCTCATTATTTGCAGTTTTTAAGAAATATACCTTTACCTGTGGATTATCCAGAGGACCAGTGGCTGGATTATTTATATCCGATCTGAGGGCCTCTTTTTTTGGAACATTGAGCGCTAAAAACCTATCGTTTTCTAATTTTGCTTTGACTTCAGATAGTGCAAAGAACTGAGATAAGGTTAGATTAGAATTGGTGGCTTTAGCAGAACAAAACTGCTTGTTAAACTCAATCTCGCTGTGTGCTTTGATCAGTGTCAAAACAGCTTCGGGATAAGTAGCGTCATTAGAGGATGCCAACTGTCTGTCTTGGAGTATGAGGCTTTGAAAAGCTCCCAATCCAATAAATACAGCTGCTACTGTGAAAAGTAGTGCTATGAGTAAAGTATTTCCTTTTTGATTGATCATTCGGTACTCCCCCCGAGTTACTGGTTGATCGTCTCATGTCACGGAAAAAACAGGAATGTGTCAGTTTTGACTTCAAAGACAGACCTCTATCTGGTTGGTCCGATCTATTTTAGGAGAAAGCAGTAATTTTCATAGGTGTAAAAATTACTACGAAGTTTTTTTTACACCTATAAAAAAAAATGCTATACTAAAAATCGATGTTAAAGCGAAGAATTGAGCCCATTATACAGGATGACTTAAGGCGTAAAATGGTTTTGTTGGCAGGTCCAAGGCAATGTGGGAAGACAAGTTTGTCACTAGAATTTTTAAATTTGTTTTCAGGCCATTATTACACCTGGGATTCTGCTGCGGATCGTAAGACATTAATAAATGAAAAATTAAACTCAGAAAGTAAACTTTGGATTTTTGATGAATTACACAAATATCGACGTTGGAGGAATTGGCTCAAAGGTGTTTTTGATCAAAATCGTTCGAAACATTCTATTTTAGTGACAGGAAGTGCTAGGCTTGATTTGTACAGTAGAGGGGGAGACTCTCTCCAGGGGCGTTATTTTTTTCATCGCCTGCATCCTTTTACCCTTTCAGAAGTATTAGGAGAAAAGTTTTTATCAGATCATGATTGGTTAAAAAATATTGGCATGAGTAGTAGTCATTCTGGGCAGTCTGATTTGGACGGACTTTTTAAATTAGGTGGATTTCCAGAACCATTTTCTAGCGCCTCTGAACGTCTTTCTGATCGCTGGAGGCTTAGATATGGCACCCAACTAGTAAGAGAAGAAGTGAAGAGCCTTGAGGCAGTACAAGACTTAGATAGAATAGAACTCCTTTTTGATCGATTAGCTCAAACAGTAGGATCCACTCTTTCGATTAATAATCTTCGAGAAGATCTTGAAGTATCTCATGTTACAGTTCAGAACTGGATAAGAATTTTAGAAAGACTCTATGGAGTTTTTCGTGTTCCTCCATTTGGCCCTGTAAAAATAAAAGCTGTAAAAAAAGAAACAAAACTTTATTTTTGGGATTGGGCTCGTGTAGAAGATCCTGGAGCCAGATTTGAAAATCTGGTTGCTGTCCACTTGCTTAGATTTGCACATTGGCTCGAAGATGTAGAAGGTAAAAAATGTGAGCTCAGATACTTCAGAACGACAGTGGGACATGAGGTTGATTTTATCTTTCTCATCAAAGGTGTCCCTGTTTTTGCCGTAGAAGTAGAACTTTCAGATCGACCATTAGATACGAATCTCAAATACCTTTTGGAACGAATAAAGATTCCTATGGCTTTTCAGATTAGTAAAAATGGGACAAACGATTTCCTTTCACCCCCTTTTGGTGGATGTCGGGTCAGAGTCATGCCAGCAGAAAAATTTCTGAGGAGTTTGCCCTGATCGTCTCATGTTACGGAAAAAACAGGAATGTGTCAGTTTTGACTGTATTTTAGTGTCGTTTCATTGGTAAAATTTTTATACTTATTTATATTCAATGGGTTATACTCAGAAAAACAAGCGAAAGTTCTCTCTATGAAAAACAAAAAAGGGTTTACTCTCATCGAAGTTTTGATTGGGGCTGGGGTGTTAGTTGTTGGAGCACTGATTTTTTCAACCCTAGCGACTCATACCGTAAGGTTTCAGAAAACGTCACGAGAACACTCAGAGCTCATCAGAGAAAATGATGCTATAAAAAAAATCCTAGAAGCTACATCTAGCGATATAGCACTTTACTGGATGTGTTCTGATCCATGTCATCAGGCTGATGCAGGGGGATATCCTAGTATCAGTGCTACTCCAACTCCATGCGGCGGAGGGGCGTTGAACTCAGATGCGGGAGGGGGGTTCAAAGTTCTACATCCCTATGTCTCACTCGACTCGAAAAAACGGTGCATACTTACGACAGGAATTCCTCCGATATCGGATCTTGATAGGTCTAAATGGAGACTTTTAGCAAATCGAATTGCAGCTTGGTCCTTAGGCAGTCGTTTTCAGGGTAGGGAGTTTGGAACTTTACTTAGAGATAATTTTGAGGGTCCCAGTACGCCTGTAAACAATCAGATCAAAACTTTAGTTGTTAATTCTACTTGTACTAACTGTCATGATGGGACGGTACACTCGCCCACGGTATTTCCAGGGGTGGATCCCGCGTTAAAAAACACGTTAGAAAGAACCGATTTTAGAATTTATGAATCTTTATTGAACGGCCCCAGCCTACTCCCTGTTCCTGTTCCATCGCCTATTCGAGCTCCTTACCCTCTTGCAGCACCGTTCTACCTGGCTTCTAGGCTTGGGCAAAAAGTACCCATGATTTTTTTAGAACAACAACCAGGTGGGGGCTTTGTAAATACCATGCGTGTAGAGAATTTTTTTCCAAACTCTGGAAGTGATATTAATAATCTCTCATCAGGAAGAGTTGTTCGCAGTGAAATTCGTTTTTCTTTTCAATCTTTGGCAGCGGCAGATAGTACAAGTGGTTTATCAAATGTAATTCAGTTTAATATTCACACTTTTCAATATTCTTGGACTCCATCCATACCTAATCCGAATCCAGTGGATGCAACTCCATCTCCGGACCCTGTTCCGGCTCCGTATGATTCAGAGGGGATTATCCATTGAAAAAGTTGAACACTGATGGTTTTACCATTACCGAAGTCATCATAGCCTCTGGGCTGGCAGTTTTCGTGAGTCTCATTGCAGTACAACAACTTCAACAAGCCACTCAACTCAGTCAAAACTCCATCAGCATTGGTGGATTCGAAATGAGTAAAGACACACTCCGTGAAGTCATTGACTATGCATTTAGGAGGTCAGAATCAGTGGCTTTTACGCCACTTTTGCCTAATAGCATTCCCACTAAACAACCCGAGGATCCCACAGATCAAGCGTTAAACAGTTATAAAATAAGTGGCAATGGTGCTATAGCACTGAGTTCTGATCTCAGAATATGCGGTAATGATGTATTTACTTTCAATCAGTCTCCAACGGTCCCTCCCACGGATCAAGTTATTCTTTTGTGTTGTGATTTTGCTACACTCATTGGGAGTAGTATCAAAATGCCAGGTGTTGTCGCTTCAAAACCCGTCGCAGATCTTTTTCCTGATGGTTTGCCTTGTAAACAGAAGAATGGTCTATCCATTTCTTTTAGAGGGAGTAAGA
>JAHFAB010000114.1:6074-6448 GCA_023250795.1 Bacteriovoracaceae bacterium | reverse complement strand
GCTCTTTTAACGTCACTGGGACCCACTTTTTTAATCCCTGAAATTCCTACTTAATCCACTAAAAACTGATCAATGACAAAATAAAACTTGCTGAAGTGCGAAAAACATCTTTAAATGTGTTTAAAGGGGGGAGTGGAGAAATGGACGTCTCCAAAGAAGAAAACTTGGACGGCACTCGACTGATTGAACAAATAGTCATTTTGACGGGCTTGCCCATGACTTGTGTTCAAAAAGAAATCTCAAGTATTTTGAATCAAAATGGCCTCAACCCCCATCAACTCACCCTAGATGAGTTTCGCTCGGCAATGCTTGCCTACCTCGAAACCTTCCAGCCTGACTCGATCCCCCTTAGTAAAAAAAACTAATTAATTATA
>JAHFAB010000114.1:0-6064 GCA_023250795.1 Bacteriovoracaceae bacterium | reverse complement strand
TTCTTTGTGTATCATTAAGAAGAGGAGCACCCCACTATCATGATCACTTCAAAAATTCCTTCCGAACTGATTCAACCGGAACTCGTAGGCTTCCAAGGAAATTCATACATTCCAAACCCTATTGTTGTGGAGCAAACTCCACGTGGAGAACGACAGTATGATATTTATTCGCGGCTTCTTTTAGATCGCATTATTTTTCTAGGCACTGAAGTCAACGACATGGTCGCGAACCTCATCATAGCGCAGCTCTTTTTCTTAGAGTCCTCAGACCCTGAAAAAGATGTTCACCTTTATATCAATTCGCCAGGGGGATCGGTGACAGCGGGGCTGGGGATCTATGATGTCATCCAATACATAAAGCCTGAAGTCAGCACGTACTGCATCGGGCTTTCAGCCAGTATGGGAGCACTTTTGTTGACAGCTGGGGCAAAAGGAAAACGATACAGTCTACCCCATAGCCGGATTATGATCCATCAACCGATTGGGGGAGCCCGAGGACAAGCTTCAGATATTGAGATCCAGGCAAAAGAAATTCTCTATTTAAAAGATAGACTTAACGCAATTCTCTCCAAACACACTGGGAAAAGCATGGAACAGGTTTTGAAAGACACCGACCGAGATAATTACCTTTCTGCCCAAGAAGCTGTGGAATATGGCCTCATTGATAAGGTAGTTGAAAAACATGGAACACTTTAATAAGCTTTCCTAAGAAGGAATACCTCATGGATCAAAAACGATATGGTGATGGTTTTGGCAATCTCTGCTGTTCCTTCTGTGGGAAAAATCAGAGAGAAGTAAAAAAGCTCATAGCAGGACCTACCGTTTATATCTGCGACGAATGCATCCAACTCTGCAATGATATTATTTCAGAAGAAGGACAAAAAATCGGTCCTTCTCGCCCCACCGACAGAATCCCTAAGCCAGGGGAGATCAAAGCGATTCTAGATGAGTATGTCATTGGGCAAGAAAAGGCAAAACGTGTTCTTTCTGTCGCAGTCTACAATCATTATAAAAGAATTTTTCATCAAGGTGATAAAAAATCGAAAGAAAGAGATGGGATTGAACTCTCAAAAAGCAATATCCTCCTCATTGGTCCCACCGGCACTGGCAAAACTTTGCTTGCCCAAACTCTTGCCATGGCAGATGCTACCACTCTCACAGAGGCAGGATATGTCGGGGAAGATGTAGAAAATATTATTTTAAGCCTACTTCAAAATTGCGAAAACAATGTCGAAAGAGCCCAGAGAGGGATTGTTTACATTGACGAAGTGGATAAGATTTCTCGTAAAAGCGAAAACCCTTCGATTACCAGAGACGTCAGTGGAGAGGGAGTGCAACAAGCACTGTTAAAAATTATAGAAGGCACGATGGCCAATATTCCACCCAAAGGGGGAAGAAAACATCCACAGCAAGAATTTCTACAGGTAGATACCTCCAATATTTTGTTTATCTGTGGTGGTGCATTTGTGGGATTAGACAAAATAGTGGCCATGAGAAAGGGCAAAAGAAGTTTAGGGCTTCATGCCAATGTGAGCGCCAAAGCTTCTGAGAATGTCTCCCAACTCCTTTCACAGGTAGAGCCAGAGGACTTGATCAAGTTCGGCCTCATTCCTGAATTTATTGGGAGGCTCCCCGTTGCTGCAACTTTAGAAGAACTCAGCGAATCAGCTCTGATCGAGATTCTCAAGAAACCTAAAAATGCTTTGACCAAGCAATATACAAAACTTTTCGAGTACGATGGAATTCAACTCGAATTCGAAGAATCTGCCATTGAAGCAGTAGCGAAAGAAGCTCTCAAACGAAATACGGGTGCACGTGGGTTGCGAGCCATTCTCGAACAAGCCATGCTCGATGTCATGTACGACTTACCTGCAAAAACCAATGTGAAGAAGTGCATCATCACGCCGAACGTCATCCTCAAGGGCGAGCGCCCCATTCTTGTCTTGTCAGAAGAGACGGGCACGCCCATCACAGGTATAGCAGAAAGCGCTTAAAATCATAATACATTGCATTAGTTTTCCGGATGCATTTTGTCCCCAATTCAGGCCCTTTTTGCTACCAGAGGTTTATAAACCATAGTTAATATTTTGGTACGGAAATTGCTAGAACATCATCTTCACTCAATCTGTGTGAACGAGGATGTTTTGGTTTGCCGCAAAGCGTTTTCGAATTAATCACGGCAATTAGGAGAATGAAATGAAAATAGTAAAACTGATTTGTCTCATCGCTTTATCGATTGGGGCAATGAATGCATTTGCAAACGAACTGGATCCTACTTTTCAAACGCCAGAAGGAGTCATTGTTAGAGAAAATGAAAAGGGGGTTAAGGAAGTTTTTAAGGCTGCTCTAGGTGAAATCACAAATAATGTTACAGCAGAAAGTGCTGTAAAAGAATTTGTAAAACCTGAAAATGCAATTTCTAATGTAACGCCTGGAAGCGAACTCGATCTCACAAGCTCTGATGAGCAGTGGCATAGTTGGAATAGCTCATGCTACTATTCGAACTCATACTCACACTCATGGGATTATTCGCCTTACTATTATAGCTATGGCTGTCAAGGCGTATCTCATTACTACTATCCTACTTACTCTTGGCAAAGTGGTGGATATAGTTACACCTATCACTGTCACTCTTATTACGAGCCTTATCACTATTACCCACGTCACCGTTGGTAACCAGTAATCAATGTTCGTAATTCGTGCACTTTTGGTGCTATTTTAGGCGCCAAAAGTGCACATAATAAAAATGGGGAATCTATGAAAAAAATAATCCTGTTCTTACTCTTAGTGCCTTCTCTTTCTTTTGCTACAAACGAAGTATTTCAACCTGAGAAACTGAGGCTGAATCTAGGTCTTCAAAATCACTCACCGTCAGTAAAAATAAAAGATGTTAAAATCGCTGTTTTAGACAATGGATTTGCCGGGTATAAAAAAGAAAGTGGTTTACTCCCACCCAGCACTGAACTGATAGAACTGACACAAATTCCTCAGGCTGAAACCTCACATGGACTCTCCATGGCTCAAATCATTTGGAGTGTCACCGGAAAATTAGAGGATGGACCAAAGTTTTATTTGATCAATACCAATGGATTTTCAAATCTAAAAGCAGCTGTGGATTTTGTGATTCAACAAAAAATTGATATTGTCCTCTACAGCCAAACCTGGTCTTTTGGAGGAAATTTTGATGGGACGGGATTTATCAATGCATTGGTCACCAAAGCGATTCAGACTGGTGTCATTTGGATCAATGCAGCAGGAAACAATGGTGGGATAGTTTACAACGGCTGGGTTCAGAAACAAGAAGACCCGAGTGGAACTGATCTGAAGTTTAATGGGAATGATTATCTAAAATTTGAAAATAAATATGATGAAAATAATATAACAGTGACATTGAGCTGGACAGATTTCAAAGAAACAGAACTCTACAACACCCAAAAAGACCTGGATCTTTTTGTTTATGACGAAAAAGGAACACTCGTGGGATCGTCTGAACTCATTCAAAAAGGGGAGGCCCCGAAAGCCGGAGAACCTTCTCAGCTTTCTAGCCATGCCAGGGAAGTCGTCAGCCTAAAAGGATTCAACCGGGGGAATTATCAAATTAAAATTAAGGTTAAATCAAAAAACTTTGAAAACCAGGATCGTTTCAGGGTCCTGCTAAAGTCAGACAAAGAAATCGATTTTATAGACAGGACTACGGGGAGTGAAATCATGCCACCCGCAGATAATCCAAACGCATTTGCAGTGGGTGCTTCGGATAATCCAACGGCTGTTGGACCCACTTTTGATGGAAGAGTAAAACCAGATGTTTGGATTGCTGACTCACGCGTGATTTTTACAAATGGAAATGAAATTCAGGGGACCTCTTCGGCGGCTGCCCTTCTTGTCGGAGCTCTCGGGGTTTTGAAAACAGAAGTACCCACATTTGACAATGACCGCCTCAGAAAACACATCGCCACATTGGGGAATACTAAAACCCCACCAGATCTCATACCCAGCTCAGTCTCTATTTTATCAGATTGGGTAAAAGGGTTTGTTCCCACTGATGCAAAAGTGATGCTCCAATCTACCCGAAATTACCCTGTCGTTTTGACGTCTGTAGATCCACTGGAAATACCGGCAATCAAAAATACCGGTACTCATCGCTTTGCACCAGATGACCTCATTGTTGCATCGCCTCTCAATCGGTGGTGGTATGCATTTCCAAAGTCACAAAGGGATCAAATCATCTCCCCAATGGTTGAGTTTAGAAAGATGGATTTGGGTCAAGCGTTCTGGAAATTTCCATAAGATACCCTATTGACAACTCCGAAAATTCGTCATTATAATCCTTTTTAAAAAATGAAGAGGGCATGACAAATGATCGAAGTATCACACCTAACCAAAATGTATGGTCCTCGTGCTGCAATTGAGGACCTCTGTTTTGCGGTCAAAAAAGGCGAAATTGTGGGGTTTTTAGGACCCAATGGAGCGGGGAAATCCACCACGATGAGGATTCTCACTGCCTTTATGCCTGCCTCAAGCGGCAAAGCGACTCTGGCGGGTTTTGATGTCTTTGAAAATCCCATCGAAGTAAAAAGGCGAGTGGGTTACCTTCCAGAAAATCCCCCTGTTTATCCTGACATGAAGGTCAGAGACTATGTAGAGTATGCAGCCCGTCTTCATGGTGTTTCTGGTGGCACCCTCAATCAATCTGTAAACACCGCAATCGAAAAAACTGGCTTAGGTGACGTGAGCAAACGACTCATTGGAAATCTCTCCAAGGGCTATCGCCAACGCGTAGGACTGGCTCAAGCCCTCGTTCATAATCCAGAGATTATGATCTTAGATGAACCGACGGTCGGATTAGACCCTAAGCAAATTATTGAAATCCGCGAGCTCATCAAGAGCTTGGCAGGTGACCACACTGTGATTTTGAGTTCACATATTCTTCCAGAGGTAACTGCAACGTGTCAAAGAATCATTGTCATTAATAAAGGTAAAATCGCTGCTGAAGATTCTTTAGATCATCTCTCTTTGCGCTTAAACAAAGGCCTAGTTTACTCAATGCTGGTCAAAAACCCCTCGAAGGAAGGGGTAACTGCCCTGCAGAGAATCACCGGCGTCAAAGGTGTCACAGCTGCAGGCCCCAAGCTCATGCTAGAAATCAATTCCGGAACCAAAGACTTAAGAGATGAAATTGTAGAAACAGCAGTTAATCACAAAATGGGAGTTCTGGAGTTTGGTGCTGAAAAAATCAGCCTCGAAGATGTTTTCCTCCAACTCACAACAGACGAGACACAACCCGTAGCAACTCAATAATAAGGAGAATGACTCAAATGAGTAAAGTTTGGATCATCGCTAAGAAAGATTTAAAAAGTTATTTCACTTCGCCCATTGGCTATATTGTCATAGCGGCTTTCATGTGCATTATGGGACTTATGTTTTTTAGTATCCTCAAATTTTTCTACGAACACGGTGCTCAATTCGAACAATACAATGGGAAAGGGATGAATATTTCTAACGAGATCAATCGATCGATGTTTGGAAATATGAACCTGATTCTACTTTTTTTAACTCCGTTCATCACGATGCGTCTTTTTGCTGAAGAACGAAAAATGCACACTCTTGAGCTCTTAATGACCTCACCCCTGAAGCTCTCAGAGATTATTTTAGGAAAATTTTTATCCTCATTCTTTTTTGTATTGATCATGCTCGCAATGACCTCAATATATCCTCTGGTAGTCTTTTTCACAGGAAGTCCAGATTGGGGCCCTTTACTCACCGGTTATGTGGGAACTTTTTTACTTTGTTGTTGCTACCTTTCTATTGGACTGCTTTATTCGAGCATGACTGAAAACCAAATCGTAGCGGGTGCTCTAGCATTTACAACAGCCATTTATTTTTGGTTAATCAACTGGGCAGCCCAATCAGCTGGTCCTATTTTAGAAAAATTTCTTAATTTTCTTTCTCTCTTAGAACATTTCAAGAGTTTTAATCAGGGAATATTCAATACAGCTGATATTTTATTTTATTTTTCAGTCATTTTTTTGGGACTTTTCCTCAGTTATCGAGTTTTAGACTCTTA
>JAHFAB010000113.1 GCA_023250795.1 Bacteriovoracaceae bacterium | reverse complement strand
ATCATTGAAACTCAGGCAGGAGATGTGTCTGCCTATATTCCTACAAATGTGATTTCTATTACTGATGGTCAAATATTTTTAGAGACGGATTTGTTTTACTCAGGCGTGCGTCCTGCGGTGAACGTTGGACTTTCTGTTTCTCGTGTTGGTGGCAATGCGCAAATCAAGGCTATGAGACAAGTGGCAGGAACTTTACGGTTGGATCTCGCTCAATACAGAGAAAAAGCAGCGTTTGCTCAATTCGGAAGTGATTTGGATCCAGCAACGCAGAAACAATTGGCTCGGGGTCAAAGGCTAACAGAAATTCTCAAGCAAGATCAGTATGCACCCATGCCAGTAGAGCGGCAGGTTCTGATGATTTATGCAGGAACAAATGGATTTTTAGATGCCTATCCACTCAATAAACTCAAAGAGTACGAAAAACAGCTTTTTGAATTTGCTGATAAAAAACACCCAGAAATCTTAAAGGAAATGGTAAGTTCTGGAAAAATTGACGACGCGTTAAAACCGAAAATCAAGTCGATGTTAGAAGAATTTGCTAAAGGATTTGTTGTTTAAATAGGAAACCAGGTTTTCAATGGCAAGCATCAAAGATCTTAAAAAAAGAATCGGAACGGTAAAGAATACGCAGCAGACCACGCGCGCGATGAAGATGGTATCTGCTGCAAAATTGCGCCGATCACAAGATGCGATCATTAATCAAAGACCCTATGCAAGAAGTGTGGGAGATCTAATCCAAACACTCTCGGCGACGCCAGATATAAAAGTAACGTCACCTCTCATTCGAAAAGAAAAAAATACTGAATCTGGGCAAAAGAAAAAACTGCTTCTCGTACTTGTCACTTCAGATCGAGGTTTGTGTGGAGGCTTTAACAGCAATGTGATTAAGACGGCCCTACGTTTTATTAAGGCACAAGAGGGCGAATACGCTGAAACTGAACTGGGCTTTGTCGGTAGACGGGGATATGAGTTTTTTAGAAACAAGAAATACCAGATTGGGCCTTATTTTGCTGAGCAAGGGGGAAAGGTCACTTTTCTTAAGGCAAAACAGGTGGCGGATATCTTGATCGAACGGTATCTCAACTCAGATTTGGATGAAATCAAGATCGTCTACAATGAGTTCAAAAACGCAGTGACACAAAAGACTTTAGTTGAGGATTTTTTACCGCTCAGAGGCGAGATCTCTGAATCAAAAGAGAGCTCTACGGTACGCTTGGTAAAGCCCAGTGCGGAAGTTGTTTTAGAACAGCTTTTGAAAAAGAATTTTGCCATTCAAACGTTCAGGGTTTTATTGGAATCTCAGGCAGGTGAACACGGGGCCAGAATGTCAGCCATGGAAAATGCCACCAAAAATGCTGGCGAGATGATCAAAAAGTTAACATTACAGTTTAACAAACAAAGACAAGCCGGAATTACTAAAGAATTACTTGAAATTATTTCTGGGAGTGAGTCCCAGAAGGCAAGTGCATAAAGAAGGAGAGCTGAAGATGTCTGCCACAGCAAAATCAGAAACGTTTGGAAGAATCAAACAGGTCATTGGTCCGATTGTGGACGTGGAGTTTGAGTCTGGAAAATTGCCAGGAATTTATAATGCCGTTCGGGTTTCTAATAAAACCGTAGGCGAACAGGATTGGAACTTGGTTTTAGAAGTAGCGCAGCACTTGGGTGAAAGTACCGTCCGTTGCATTGCAATGGACAGTACAGATGGTTTGGCACGAGGACAGCCAGCTAAAGATACTGGCACACAAATTCAGATGCCCGTTGGGCGTGAGACTTTGGGTAGGATTCTGAACGTTATTGGAGACCCAGTAGACGAAGCAGGTCCTGTGAATGGGAAAAAGTTCTACCCCATCCATCGTCAGCCACCCACTTTCAAGGATCAATCGGTGAACGTTCAACCGTTTTATACTGGTATCAAAGTGGTGGATCTTTTGGCTCCCTATGTTCGTGGAGGAAAAATTGGACTCTTCGGGGGAGCTGGGGTCGGAAAAACAGTGCTTATTATGGAACTCATTAATAACATTGCCACACATCACGGTGGATTTTCTGTGTTCGCAGGAGTGGGCGAGAGAACACGAGAAGGTAACGATCTTTGGTTTGAGATGAAAGAGTCTGGCGTGATTAACAAGACCGCTCTCGTTTATGGACAGATGAACGAGCCACCCGGAGCGCGTGCGCGAGTTGCACTTTCTGCACTCACGGTTGCCGAATATTTTAGAGATGAAGAGAATCAAGACGTCTTGTTATTTATTGATAATATTTTCAGATTTACACAGGCAGGTTCAGAGGTGTCAGCTCTATTGGGAAGAATTCCTTCGGCTGTGGGTTATCAGCCTACATTGGCAACGGAGATGGGCGAACTTCAAGAGCGAATTACTTCTACTAATAAAGGATCTATTACATCGATTCAGGCGATCTATGTTCCAGCCGACGATTATACGGATCCTGCTCCTGCCACGACGTTTGCTCACTTAGATGCGACCACCAATCTTTCCAGGCAAATTGCTGAGCTAGGAATTTATCCAGCAGTGGATCCTTTGGCCTCTACTTCTAGAATTTTAGATCCTCAAGTGGTGGGAGAGGAACACTACCGGGTTGCTAGAAGGGTTCAAGCGGTTTTGCAGCGCTATAAGGACTTGCAAGATATTATCGCGATTTTAGGTATGGATGAGCTTTCTGAAGAAGATAAGATCACGGTCTCTCGAGCGAGAAAAATCCAGCGCTTTCTTTCTCAGCCCTTCTTTGTGGCAGAACAGTTCACTGGGATCAAAGGGAAATTTGTGAAGATTGAAGACACGATTCGTGCGTTTAACGAAATCGCCGATGGAAAGCACGACGATCTTCCTGAACAAGCTTTTTATCTCGTGGGGACTATTGAAGACGCAATGGAGAAAGCCAAGCAATTGACATAGGGACGCATTATGGAAACACTGAAACTCACTCTTTTATCTCCCGAACGGAAGTTGCTCGATCATTTTACGGTTCAGTCTGTGACGGTGACTGGAAGTGAGGGGCAGATCGAAATATTGCCAGGCCATAGCGCAATGATAGGAACTGTGGAGACGGGACTTTTTAGCTATCAGCTTCCAGACAAGTCCGTTTCTGTGGGTGTGATTTCGTCTGGATTTTTTGAAATCAAAGACGACTTGGTCCGAATCATGGCTGAGACTGTAGAACTCAAAAGTGAAATCAATTTGACTCGAGCACAAGAAGCTCAGAAGCGCGCAGAGAAAGCTCTGCAAGATGCGGCATTAGACGAACATCAGTTTAGGAAGTATCAGTTCAAGTTGCAGCGCGCGCTCATTCGTCAACAGATTGCCGGCAAGGGTGAGCATTGAGTGTGAAAAATTTGCCCTCTTGCGGATAGAAGAGGGTTTGCTATTCTAATTGAAGTAGTTATCTAATCTTAGGAAGGGATTAACTTGTACACCAAGGAAGGTGCACGTACTTCAGTATTGCAGAAATTTTTCTATTTTCTAAGGTGTTTTACCTTGGGAATGGGTGTTTTTTGTTTTGCGCTGGTTTTTCGTCTCTACTCTATCAATCAAAACAATGCGGTTGAATTTCGAAATGCACTCTGGTGGCAAGGGGCACATTTTAGTTTTAATAAAGACATACCCGAATTAAAAGTAACTCCAGTCTGGTTGGGCTATAAGAAGACGAAAAAAACCATAGTTAGAACTGATCGAGTTTTCATCAAACAAAGAGCACACGCGTCAGTATTATCTGATCACGCCAAGTTATTGTCGATACATGAGTTGCTTAAGACAAGGTTTTTATCTGCGATGATTTCTGTGCCAGTAAAGCAATTGGTAGTGGTAGACAAATTGCCTACATCACAAGCTGAAGCGGAACCTGTTCCCATTAAGCATAGAGTGAAAAGACAGCCAATAGCACAAGATGAAAATCAGGAGCGATTACCTAAAAAGGAAGTGAGTGTTCCTGAAAAGTCCAGTGCGGGCTTATCAAATCCCATATCCAAAAAAGAGGTGGGTACTCAAGCGCCAGTTCTGATAGCGTCAGTTCTGAATTTGAATACTCAGAAATTTGAATACTCAACCCCTCAAAAACTTCAACCCAATCCTACGCCAACATTTGCACCACGGCCGGAACCAGTGCCTTTACCAGAGGCACACTCACGTGCTCCTGAGCCATCAGGCAGAATTACAAAGTGTGAACTTAAGAATGACTTGGAAAAAGATGTGATGGTAACAGAAGCATTTGGTTCATCTGAAAACAAGATTAATGCAAAATTTAGTATTTTGAGTCACGAAGGAAGTGTCTGTTCTCATTCTGGGAAGTGGGCAAAACTTCAATCCCCAGAACATTGGGCAACTCTCTTTTGGATTGAAAGCGATCTTGAAGGGTTGAATCATTTCGCTCCAGTGATTTCCCAAAACACAGCTTTGCTATTGGCAAAACTTGGCAGCCTATCGCTTCAAACAGGTGCAGGGATTGTCTTTGGTCAAATCCCTGCGGGGTGGTCTCTTGGGTTTTCGGGGAGAACTGAGACGGCTTTATATTTTGACGAAAAAAACGGGTTGATTCCTAATCAGTCCAGCGCAGTTTCAAGAAAGTTTATACTTTTAAACGCTGACCCTGGTGCTCATCTTCTCTATATGAGAGATGAGCATATGAGCATTGTCTCGGTCGCGGTTCCAGTGGTCAATGGACAGGCGACTTATCTCGGTCTTGTGAAACCTGAGTTGAAAAAAATTTCAGGCCAAGTTCTCGATGGTAGAAGCTATCAGCTCAAAGGTTTGTCTGGAATCAGTGTGAGGGTGATCGGTCAGGAAGAAAAAACAGCAATTTCAGATAGAAGTGGAAAGTTTCAGATCGCCAACGTGCTTGCGGTCGGAAGTTTTCCTCTTTACTTAGAATCTGACGATAAAACGGGTTATAGACATCGCTACCGAGCTTCTCCTGAGCGCTTAGATAACATAAATTTGTTTCGATTTCGTCCGAAACAAATTGAGCGGAAACTAACTCAAGTAGAAGGTGGGATTAGTTCGGAAAGTGGGATTGTTCTAGCTGCGCTCCCCAAAGTTGTTCAGAATTTTCATGGAAGTGGGCTATACCCCTCTGTAACTCCACTTTTAAAACCCACGACGCTTGATCCCGAGACGTATACATTGGATTCAGAAGAAAGAATGCTTGTACATAGGGCGATAGAAGTAGACTCCCCAAGGTTTATGGCGATACAAGTTCCAGAAGGGATAAATTTGGGAAAAGTTGAAGACAAAGAAAATAAAACGGCCTGGTCTCAGCTGATTATTTCATCGCCTGGTATTGTGAACGTGGTAGGTTCTGATGAGTAAAATAACGACTAGGAAGGGTTATCATTAATCCTTTTGGAAGCTTTTTGAATAGATTTTTTATATCAGGATTATAAAATCGAAACTCCTGAATAGAAACACCCAATTGGTAAGCAATTGCGGTTGCATTTTCTGGTTTTTCAATGCGATGGAAAATTATATTTTGAGAAAGAGTCGGGCCGGGTGGGTTTCCATAAAATAGTTGATGATATTTTTCAGCATAGAGAACCGCCAAAAACTCTGAATAATAATTTCGACTTGCCCAACCAAGTGAAGACCTCCTTGAACAAGGCGTATAGAAAGAAGATTTTCCGGCAAGGGTTCTCAATCCTTTTATTCCGTGATTGTATGAGGTCACTGTGAGCAGCCAGGATTTAAAAATTCTTTGATTTCGTTTGAGAAGCTTAGCCGCTGCTACTGTTGATTTGAGTGGAGATAGTCTTTCATCAATTCCATGTTTTGGGTCGATTAACATATATTCTAATGCAGATCTTTTCATAAACTGCCACACACCGGTCGCCCCTGCGCTGGAGATGGCTCTTATGTTAAAAGAACTTTCTACTAAACTCAAACGAGTGAGTTCAGCTGGGACTCCGGTTTGAATAAAAATTGATTCCATTTTTGGGAAAAAAACTTCGGCTTCAATTAGACCCTTCATAATGTTCTCTCTTTGGCCTCTTTGTGTTTTTAGGTTTTTAGAAAAACCTGAAAAACCATGGTTGTGTTTTGTTTTTTTTAGAGTGGAAAGAATTTGTAAGTCTAATGCGCTTAGGGCGAGTTTATTTCTAATTTTTCTTCTCAAACTGGAAAAGGATTTTTTATATTCTAATAGTCTTCGCTGGACTTTTAATTCTTCTGTAATTTCGTAGGCAGCTCGGTTTCTCGCTTTTTTAGCCAAGGGACGAAAATCGAGGACTTCATATACAAGATCAGGATGATGTTGATCAAAAATGAGAATCTGTTGCGTAGTGTATTGGGTGTAGATTTTTAACCAAAAACGAACTGATGATTTTAGTTCGCTTGAAATACGAAAGGGTATTGAAATCTTTTCATTTTTATCTGTGAGAGCGGTTTCCAGCGCCGTCTCATCTACTTCTGGAGAAAGAAGGTTGGCCTCTGAGGCATACTTGGTTTGAAAAATAGAATGCAA